>JAGBXH010000062.1 GCA_017629395.1 Clostridia bacterium
TTGAGCTCGCCAAGCTCAAGGCGCTTGAAGGCGAGACCGAATTTTCGCACATTCCCGACTGGTCGAAGTGGGAGCGTGCTTGTGTGCGCAAGGAGATCCGCGAGGGTACGTATTTCTTTGAGGACGAGGTCATTGTGGAAACACTGCCCAACGCGCGTAAGTTCTACCACCAGGGTAAGGGTAAGCTGACCCAGACCCCCGAGGGTACTTTCCTTGATTGCGAAAGCGTATATGGAGAGCCCTTGCACGTGGAGTGGAAGGCACTTAACTTGGACAGCATGCACGTGGAATTTGCCTATAAGAAGAGCCGCACCGCCAAGGGCGACTGTGTGGATCTTTCCGTACCGGATGATAGCTATTGGTGTTATACTACCAAGCGTGACGTCATCGTCAAGTTAGCGTTTGCCACCGAGGAGATCAATTTCTATGCCAAGGAGCAAGCCGAGGCAGCAAAGGCAGCAAAATAAATGCAGAATTGGGGCTGAGTTATTGACTCAGCCCTTTTCTTGTACTATTTTGTCTATGAATTTGATTAGTTTTGCAAGAGAATGTCCGTTTTGGTGAAGGAGCGTCCGCATGATGCACCTCATCCACCGCAACCGCGTCGATCATTTCGCGGATTTCCCGCGAAATATCTCTCCGCTGCGGTCCCCCTTCCCCAGCGGGGAAGGCTCATCAAAGCACCCCAAAATGGATGATCGATCAAGACGGATGCGCCAAACAAGCCTTTCCCGCTGTGGGAAGATATTTGCAAGCAAATTAGACCGCAGCGGAAGAAAAACGCGAATACTTGGAGCGATTTTCTGACGCGGTTGCGGTGGATGAGGTGCATCACACGGACGCTCTTTCACATCTTCGCAAATGCAATAGGGGCTGAGTTGATGACTCAGCTCCTTTTTTATATGCAAAAAAACAAAGAAAAAGCCCCGCACGAGGCGGGGCAAGGATTACTTGATATATTCTGCGAGGTCATATTTGTTCAGATACTTATAGAAAGGCTCCATGTAATATTCTTTGTTCTCCTCAAAGTCCTTCCATACAACAGATATGAGGTAGTATGCTTCAGCAATATATTTTTCACATTCTTCACCATTACCAAGTTTTTTATAACAAGCAGCGAGGCACTGAAGAAAACTCCAATGGAATGTTTGCATACCTTCCCAAAGATATTGTTCTGCGGGATCATCGTAGTAATCTGTCGGGAGAAAAGTTGTAAGAACGCGAAGTCCTTTTTGATAGCATTTCATTGCTTCGGGAATATAGTCGTCGGGTGTGTAATCGCGGAACTTAACATCGGGATGCTGATCCATGAAAAACCACGCATTTCCTTCCTCCATACAAGCTTGGTATAAGCTTTGCAGATGATGGCATCTCGACATAGTCGCTCCATTGAGTTTATCTCTTCCGGACAACCGAAAAGCAAATGCCCAATCGCGAAGGTCATATTCGCGAGGAAGCGTCTCCAATACTGCCTTGGCTTTTTGATAATCGCCTTTCTTAAGGTATGCCGCAGCCTGTATATCTTTTACATTACATATCCGAATAAAATCATTGCTTTCCGTAATGATCTTTTGGGAGAGCTCAATCATTTCGTCCAAGTGAGAAGTATCGCCCTTATCGCGCAAAGCATATTCATATGCATTCAAAAGCGCGGTCTGCAGTTCCTCATTACCCGGATATTCCCGTAAAGCATTTTTTATGATCTCGATATATTTCGGTGTGTCATCAAACAAATAATCCCAAGCATCATCAACAATCTTTTGGATTTTTGCTTTCATTTCACGAACATCGTAATCAAACAGAATATCCATGGAAACCTCAAAGTAACCTGCGATAATCGGGATCATTTCCATATCGGGATATGTCAGCCCGCTTTCCCATTTGCTTACCGCCTGCGGAGAAACAGAAAGCACAGAGGCAAGAGTTTCTTGCGTAATCCCTTTCTTTTTTCTGAGTTCTCGTATCTTGTTGCCTATATTGATATTGGTCATAAGAAACCTCCAATTTTTATTGTGATGCGCTTCACTGTTATAAGTATAGCATACGGACTGGGATAATTCAACAACGCTATATTAGAACAAAATCAACCCGTGGTTAAGTCGGTAGAAAAGTGATTTTCTTAAAAAGTTTTTCTGTTTTCCCGACCGCTCGCGTCGGGGCAAGCATAGCGCGCGGTAGTCCACGCGCCATCGGGCAGAAGCCGGAACCCATTGTCAGCAGAGGAACAAATACGCGTAAGGCGGGAGCTTGCTCCCGCAGATTTTGTTTTCAATATTTGTTACCGTAGGGGAGCATTCCATATGCTCCCCAAAAGGAAAGGGCGGATATGGAATCCGCCCTACGATATTATAGAAATTTATTTGTTTCTTCTGCGGGAGCAAGCCCCCGCCCTACGTTATAAAATTATTTCTTCGCTAAAGTTGCAGACGCAACAGCCTCTTTTTTATTTTCTTATCACAGGTGCTACGCAAACAAGCTCCGCAAGATCGAGTGAGTCCTCGTACAGCTTGGGGATCTCCACGTCCGCAAGCGCGGACAGCGGCAGCGTCAGCGTTCCGTCCGAAATATCAAATGCGCGCTCTCCTTCACGATTCTTGAGCGTCAACGTATACTTGCTCGGGTACGCAAACCCGGGCTTTTTGACGTCGCAGAGCGCAAAACGCACCTGCTCTTCCGTCATCTCCCAAGTCAGCAGCACGCCTCTGGAAACCCAGGTGCGCTGCTTGGCAAGTGCTGCGCGCAGCTCATTGAGCGCGTCACCGCCCACTTCCCCTTCGGCATAGGTGGCAAATCTGTTTGCCATCAGGTCGGTCCGCTTATGCAGATCCATACCCGCGCAGGCAGATAAGCGCACGCCGTCCAGCACTAACTGCTCCCACCAGCGTATGGCAGGTCCGTTGACCGTGTGGATGGGCTCGGGGTTATTGATGATCTCGATATAATCCACGTCGGAAAAATCGCTGATCTTCATTTCAAAGCGGCAGCCCTTGGCAAAGGGTTCTCCGTATGAAAACGGGTGTGCAATACCGGTGATTCCCCCCGCCTCCTTGCAAGCCTTGAAAAGCAGCTCGGGCTTATGGCGGTCGATACAATCCCACGGCACGTACCTTTCCAGCACGGGACACACGATGTGCCCGAAATAGGTGGTATATTCCATACCGTATGCGCATTGTACGGATACGTCCTGCTCTGCCATGATTCTGCGAACCTTATAGTGTCCCGAAACGGTATTATGATCGGTCAGGGCAAAGCAATCCACGCCGTCCTCTGCCATGAGCTCAATCAGCTCGGCACAGGAAATGGGCGCATCGGATTCATTGGTATGATTATGCAATTCATAGCGTTTGAACATCCCGCTCCCTCCTTACTCTGCGCTGACGGTTAAGGTATAGTGCGTATTATCCTTTGCCACGTTAAAGACCAGCAGCGTGATCTTGAGCACGCCCTGTATCTTGTCCTGCGGAATGCAGCCAAGCGAGGTTTCGGTCGGGCTGAAGATCATGTGGCGATCGGGCAGCTGCTTATGGATGCAGCCGATAAACTCGTCGTTGAGCGTGGCAAGCGGATGGATCTCGGTCTTAAGGTCAATATCGTAAATCAGATAATCGCGCGCCTGCTTTTCGCTGATCTCATATCCGCTCATTTCGCTGACCTCGGCAATGGTCTTTTGCAGCACCTCGGGCGTGATCTCGGGGCATTCCAA
>JAGBXH010000474.1 GCA_017629395.1 Clostridia bacterium
CAAGGTCTGCGCCTGCCGCAGCTCCTATGCGCACGATCTTGGCAAAGCCCTCAACAGCGTCCTCAAACTCAAGGTCGCCGTAAGGCTGCAAAAGCTTGCCCGAGGGGCCGATATCCAACGCGACGTAGGCGTCTGTCACCCCTGCGTCGGCAATTGCCGCACGCACGTTTTGCAGCGCTGCGGGGATGATCTCGGCAAGCTCCTGTTTTGTGTAGTGCCAGGGGTTTGCCCCAAAGGTGTTGGCGGTAATGATGCGGCTGCCCGCATCAAGATACGCGCGGTGAATGGAGCGCACGGTGTCCGCATGCGAGAGATTCCATCTCTCGGGCTGCTCTCCCGGAGCAAGCCCTGCCGCCTGCAAAAGCGTGCCCATGCCGCCGTCCATGCATAGAATATGAGTGGAAAGTATCTCTTTAATAGACATAAAAGTCTCCGTTTGAAAAATTATTTGCCCAGAATGTCAGATAAATTTGCCATAATGGCGGCTGCCACCTCGGGCTTGTTCATGGAATATACGTGCACGTTGGTCACGTTATTGGCAAACAGATCGATGATCTGGTCGGTTGCGTAGGCAATACCCGCTTGCTTCATAGCAGCAGGGTCGCTGCCGAATTTATCCACAAGGCTCAAAAATCTGCGCGGCATATGCGAGCCCGACAGCTTGATGGCGCGCTCAATCTGCGAAGCGTTGGTAATGGGCATAATGCCTGCCACCACAGGCACGGTAATGCCCGCCTCGCGTGCTTTGTAAAGGAAATTGTAGAGAAGATTGTTGTCAAAAAACATCTGCGTGGTCAAAAAGTCGCAGCCTGCGTCCACCTTTTGGGCAAGGTGCATCAGGTCTTCCTTTTGATTTTTGCTCTCGGGGTGCACCTCGGGATAGCACGCGCCGCCAATGCAAAAGTCCGCGCCGCTTGCGCGCAGCTCGCGCACAAGGTCGATCGCGTGGTGGTAATCCCAATTCGAGCGGTCAGCGTCCTCTAAGTGTGCGGGAATGTCGCCGCGCAGCGCCATGACGTTTTGGATGCCCGCTGCACGGATCGCCTCGATCTGTGCGTGCACCGTTTTCTTATCCGAGGAAACGCAGGTCAGGTGCGCCAGCATGGGCACGCCGTAGGTGGCTTTTATGCGCTTGGCGATCTCCAAGGTGTATTTGCCCGTGCCGCCGCCCGCTCCGTAGGTCACGCTCATAAAGGGCGGCTTGAGTGCCGCGATCTGCTCAATGGCACACTCCACGCTCTCAAAGGCAGTGTCTGTCTTGGGAGGGAACACCTCAAAGGAAAGGGACAGCTTATCGCTTTTCAAAATGCTTGTCAGCTTCATATCGTAACTCCGAATTCTTTCATTATTTTTATTATACACCTTTTGCATAAGCGTGTCAAGAGCGGTTTTGTGTACTTGACAGCCGTCAAGGTGTATGGTATAATGAACATATATTCCCTGAAAAGGAGAGCAACTATGGTGAAAATGACGATAAGAAGGCTTTTGTGTACGGTGTTTGCCGTGATACTGACAGCAGCAAGTGCAGCGATCCCTGCATTTGCAGCCGAGCTGCCTGCGGACTACGTCAACGTGGCAGAGGGCGCGACGGTGTCGGTGTCCAAGGCGTCCTCCAAGACCTCGGGGGAAAACTCTTACGAGATGGCAGCCGAGAATTGGTGCAAGGCGATGTTAGTGGACGGCAAGACCAACACGGGTTGGTCCACGAACCCCTATGACGTGGAGACTGATAAGACCAAGCCCGTTACCGTGACGGTTGACCTCGGTGTTGTGACCGAGATCGCAAGAGTGGTGATCGTGCCTACCGCGAGCGGCAACAATTTCCCCGTGGCCTACAGTATTCTGACCTCGGCGGACGGCGAGAATTATACCGAGAGAGCCAAGAGTGAAGGCAATCCTGGTGTCAATAAGACCAAAAACGTGCATGATTTTACACCCGTGCAGGCAAGGTACGTGCAGATGCACGTCACCGAGCGTTACGCGGTGGAATCCGTGGGCGGCGGACAGAGCTCGGACGGACTTTTGGTGCAGCTTTCCGAGATAGAGATCTGGGGTAAGGAAGCGCAGCGCGCAAGCCTGAACAAGCACGCACTTGCGCTGCTGCCCGGTGAAAGCGCACAACTGGAAATGCTGCTTTCCGGCTTTGCAAACGCTGTGAGCGTGACCTGGAGGAGCAGCGATACCTCGGTCGCAACCGTGGATCAGAACGGCAAGGTGAGTGCCAAGGCAAAGGGTGAGGCGATCATTACTGCCAAGGCAGGCAACGTGACAGAGACCTGTCGCGTGCAGGTGGTGGCAAAGAAGGATCGCTTTGACGACAATATCATGATCTCGATCTTCTGGCCGCCCACCAAGCAATACGTCAATGACGAGCAGTATAAGCTGATGGCGGATGCCGGTATTACCTACGTGATGGGCGCAGGCGACGCGCTTGGCGAAAAGCACGTACAGGAAAAGATGCTGGAGCTTTGCGCCAAGTACGGCATGATGATGACCGTGGGAGATGACCGCCTGGGCGGAAACCTTTTGCGCATGAGCGAGGAGGAGATTCTTGCCGTGGTGGAGGAATACAAGAGCGTGCCCGGTGTGGGCGGCTACTATATGCTGGATGAGCCGTTCAACCCCAACACCTTTTTTGATGCCTACCGTATTCTCAAGAGTGCTGAGCC
>JAGBXH010000475.1 GCA_017629395.1 Clostridia bacterium
CAAGGGACGCAAGCTCAAGGTGCACAAGCTGTGCTTGACCCAAAAGCCGGTCTATCTGGAGGGTGCTGATACCATTGACTCCGCACAGGGCACGCTGCCCAGGCACGACGGTGAGGTCAGCATTGCGTCGTATATGAATTTCCTCATTGTCAACGGTGGCGTCATCCTGCCCCAGTACGGTGACGAGAACGACGCGCTTGCCATAGAGCAGGTGCAGGCAATGTTCCCCGACCGCCGTGTAGTTGGCGTGATGACGCGCGAGATAGCATACGGCGGCGGCAACATTCATTGCATTACGCAACAGCAGCCTGCGCGGCGGGGGTGAGGGTATGCAGAGAATTGCGATTGCTCTGGGCGGTAACGCCCTTGGAAAGGACAGCGAAACGCAACGCGCCACGGTGGCAAAGGTTTGCCGCACGCTGGTGGATCTGATTGAAGCAGGTAACGAGATCGTGGTCAGCCATGGCAACGGCCCGCAGGTGGGCATGATTCAGCTTGCCTTTGACACGGGCGCAAAGGTGACTGACGCCGTCTCCCCCATGCCCCTGCCCGATTGCACCGCCATGAGCCAAGGCTATATCGGCTACCATTTGCAAGCCGCGCTGCAGGCAGAGCTGGCACGCCGCGGCATGCCCTGGCAGGCGGTCAGCGTGATCACGCAGGTCACGGTGGACAATAACGATCCCGCCTTTAAGCATCCCACCAAGCCCATCGGAGCGTTTTACTCCAAGCAAGAGGCGGACGCGCTGGCAGCGCAAAACCCCGATTGGCAGTTTGCCGAGGACGCAGGCAGAGGCTATCGTCGCGTCGTGCCCTCACCCGCCCCCGTGGAGATCGTGGAGCGCGATGCCATTCTCAGCCTGCTTGCGGGCGAATATATTGTGATTGCCTGCGGCGGCGGTGGCATTCCCACGCTCATGACAGACGAGGGCGGCAAGCCCGTGGCAGCTGTCATCGATAAGGATTTTGCCGCTGCAAAGCTCGCCGCTGCGGTGGGCGCACACACGCTGCTCATCCTGACCGCTACAGATGCCGTGTACACCAATTACGGCAAAGCAGATCAAAAAGCGCTCTCACACCTGACGCTTGCCGAAGCGGAGTCCTTGATGACCCAGGGACACTTTGCCAAGGGCTCGATGCTGCCCAAGGTGCAGGCAGCCATGGATTTTGTGCGCTCTGCCCCCACCCGCCGCGCCATTATCACCTCCCCCGACGCAGCAGAGGCAGCTCTTCGCGGGCAAGGCGGAACGGAAATTGTGGCAAGCAAGGCCGCTTATGTAGAGAAATAAGCTTCACAAATGAAACCCCCGACAGATTTTTGGAGTCTGTCGGGGCTCGATCAATATTTCATAAGTTTCTGTTGCGCGTGGTGTTATTCATCCGAATATAATTCGTCGTAATACCAACGCATGGGGTTTTCGTATATGTATTTAGCCGTCTGCTCAAAATCATCCCGATTACGTATAACGTGATCATAAAACGACCGTTGCCAGATCTGTTTATCAAAAGGTGGCAAAACCCCTTTCTTTACCAAATTTATGTATTCAATTGTGGAATATCGCTTAAACGCTTGCACAATTTCAGATACCGTAGGGGCGGATTCCATATCCGCCCGCGCCATACCCGCACCCGTAGGGGCGGATTCCATATCCGCCCGCGAGATCGCATCTTGATCCAATATGACGATTATTGCGTGCAAATGGTTGGGCATCACAACATATATAGGACATTCCACATTTGGATATTGATTGATCGTCTCAAGAAAAGTTCTTTCTACCAATCTGGCGGATATGGAATCCGCCCCTACAGGTCCGAATATCGGTTTTCGATCTTTTGTACAAATCGTAATAAAATATCCACCCGGCGTGCTGTAATCAAAGCCTTCCCATCTCAATCTCTTCCTCTTGGGCAGATCGTTCCCCTTATCCATTTCCATCACCTCACCCTATGATACCACAAAATCGGCAGAGGCGCAATGCCTCTGCCGATGATTCGTCTTATTTGAGGATAAAAATCCCCTTGGGTGCCTGCACGTCAACGATCTGGTTGCCGTCTGCGTCCTTGGTGACCTTGATGTAGATCTCGCCCTTGGGGGTGGGGTACGTACCCTCTACCCAGTCAAGGTAAGCCAGCTCGGGCTTGATCTCGTAGGTGTTGGGCGACAAGGAACGTACGCCCAGCACGTAGTTGGAAAGGTAAGGACAAGGACCGGAAGCCCAGCCGTGGCACAGAGAGTGACGGAACTTGACGTAGCAGTATGCGCCGTAGTCACCGTGGATATCGATCTTACCCTCGGGCACGACCTCGTCGATTCTGCCTGCATTCTCCATCCAAGAGAGGTGGAAATCCTCCCAGAAGGTGGTAGCGCCCATGTCCAACATGCCGCCCCAGTATTCCTTGATATCGTCAAGTGCGCCTGCAAAATCGCCTGCAAGTGCCTTTGCCTTGAGGATATAGTAACCAAAGAAGGTAGAATAGCCGTGTCCGCCGCCGGGAGCGATCATCTTTTCGTTGGTCTCCTTGGCATCTGCCAGGCCTGCCAGTACCAACAGAGCCGCTGCCTGCTTGGAGCCGCAGGGATCGGGCACGTGCTTCTTCATGCGAACAGCCGCAATCGCGCACTTTTCTGCCAGCGCAACGTCACCCAGCGTGTACAACAGTGCCGAGCCCTTGTCCAGCGCGATCTTGAGCAGACCCTGCAGACCTGCGTGGATAGCACCGGGATTATCGTTGTTGGGCCAGTCCATAAATCTGTTTTCGGGCATGTGCTCCACGCCGTCCTCGTCAACGCAATCCACCAGCACGTTCATCAGACCGCGAATGTAATCTCTCTGCTGGGACAGATATACGGTGTCACCCACGGTTCTGTACCAGTCGTGCTGAATGATCAGCCACCAGATCGAGTAAGAGGAAATGCCGTTCATCCAGTTGCCGACGGGCGTTTCGTCACGCACGACGTCCAAGGACTTGGGCACGATATCGGTATAGCCAAAGGTTGCAAGAATGGTCTTGACCTCGGTGTGCATGTCACCGATCCAAACAAGGCGGTCGCGCTTGATGCCGTCCCACAGATATTCCTGAATGTTGAGGTGTGCGGTATATGCAGCGGTATCCCAGATCTTGTTGAGTCGCTCGTCAGAGCACTTGAAGCTGCCCTTGTACTCCAGATCCATGTAGTGGAATACGCCCTGTACTGCCTTAAAGGTAATGAACGCGTCCTCATCGAGCAGCTCGATGTAAAGGAAGCGGTAGCCGGTCTCGTTGGTCTCAATGCCCGAGTACATGCCAAGGCTATATACGTTATCACGGATCGCGTGGTCGTTGGTGGTGTTCTTCTCGCCAAGAGGAGTCAGTGCCTCCATGACGCTCTCACCAAAACGGACTGCAACCTTGACAGCACCGTTGTGTCCGGGGCCGTGGGTCATCCAGGTGTGGAAGCGTGCAGAGCCTGCGAACTCAATGCCGAAGTCGAGCAGAATTGCAGCGTGAGGCTTGCCGGGCTCGTTGCGCAGCGTGCAGTTGTCCTGTCCTACCACCAGCGTGATCTGGTTGCTCTTTTCGTCAAGCAAATGCTCAGCACCCGTGACGTTACCCTTGGTCAGAACGACTCTCTTGGGAACCAAGTATCTTCTCGTACGGGGATCGACGTTCTCGCCCGCAAGTGCGGTGAACTTATCAATTACCTTTTTTGCCATGTTGAATACCCTTTCTGTATGTATAAGGAGTTTTTACGTTGGTATTAACCTTGTCCATTA
>JAGBXH010000476.1 GCA_017629395.1 Clostridia bacterium
GCTTTGCATGAACTCGCCTTATTACGATACGCTGATCGCGCAAGTGGAAGAGGTCGTGCGCCGCTACGATCCCGTCGGCATTTTCCTTGACATTGTCGGCGAGCGCGCTTGCTTCTGCCCCTATTGCCGCGCCGAGGTCATCAAGCAGGGCTGGGATCCCGAGGATTTCTACTCCTACGTACGTCTTGCAGGCGTGACGTATAAGAAATATTATGAGGGCGTAAACGCTGCGGCACGCGCCATCAAGCCGGGAATTCGCATCTTCCACAACCAAGGTCACATTCCCTGCGGCAGACGCGACTTTGCAGCATCCAACACCCACCAGGAGATTGAAAGCCTGCCCACGGGCGGCTGGGGCTACGACCACTTCCCCAAGTCCGCCAAGTACGCTGCCCTGCTTGGCAGCGAATATTTGGGCATGACGGGCAAGTTCCACACCACTTGGGGCGAATTCGGCGGCTTTAAGCATCCCAACGCGCTCAAATACGAGATCGCGCTCTCGCTTGCCAACGGTGCTTGCTGCTCGATCGGTGACCAGATGCACCCCGAGGGCTTTTTAGACGAGGCGACCTACGAGCTGATCGGCATTGCCTATGCTGATGCCGAAAAGGTGGAGGAATATTGCTACGACGTGACCACGGTTGCGGACGTTGGCGTGCTCTCCATCGAATCCATCAACGGTACGGCACGCAATCACCCTGCCGACACCGGCTCGGGCAGAATGCTGCTGGAGGGCAAATACCTCTACGACGTGCTGGACACCGCATGTGATTTTTCCAAGTACAAGCTTTTGATCCTGCCCGATGCCATTCCCGTAACCGATCCCGCTCTGCTTGATAAGCTGAACGCTTTCGTAGCGGGCGGCGGCAAGCTGCTTTGCTCTGGCGTTTCGGGTACGGACGGCAAGGAGATGCTCTTCGACCTTGGCGTCAAGTGGCTGGGCAAGGGGCAATATCAGCCCACCTATCTGCGCCCCGAGTTCGAGGCACTCGGACTGCCCAAGACCAGCTACGTCATGTACAGCACCAATTACGTAATCGAGCAGACCGATGACACAGCACAGGTGCTGGGATATGCACGCTACCCCTTCTTTAACCGCGAGCGCGGCTATTTCTGCTCGCACCAGCACACGCCCTTTGTGACAGAGGACGCAGCCCCTGCCGTGGTCATCGGCAAGGACGGCGGCTATATTGCTTGGGATATCTTCTCGGAGTACGCAGACAAGGGCAGCATCATTCTCAAGGAGATCGTGCTGCACACCATTGACGCGCTGCTTGGCAAAGACAAGACGCTGACCACCAATCTGCCCAGCGCAGGCGTGGTCACGCTGAACGAACAAGCCGAGCAAAACCGCTACGTGCTGCACGCGCTGTACGCAACACCCGTCAAGCGCGGTGGCGGCATTGAGATCATTGAGGATCTTGTGCCCGTTTACGACACGACCTTTGAGGTCAAGACCGCCAAGCCCATTACGCGCGTGACCGCCGTGCCGCAGAACGCGCAAATCCCCTTTACTTACGAAAACGGCATTTGCAAATTCACCATTGACAAATTCACCTGCGCACAGATCGTGACGCTGGAGTATTAAAAAAAGAAATCCATTCATCAGCCCGATGGGGCTGATAAATTAGCGGAACAACAGGGGCTTCTTCACGTAAAGGAAGCCCCTGTTTTTGAAAATATACGAATAAATTAGTTGGCGAAGGCACTGGCGATCACTGATCGCCCCTACAACTGTGTGCGTTGGGGTTTTACAATACCAAAACCTCAACGGTTGTGCCTTAGGGGCGATCATTGATCGCCAGTGCCTGCAACAACTACTCATAAATAACGATCAAGGACTGCATCCATGTGAATACAGTCCTTATTTCGTGCGAATTTCTCCGCTATTTCCGCAGCCCGATCAATGGATTTCTTTTTATTCAACCTCTACCGCTGCAGCAAACAACATAAAGGTGAATTCAAGAGTGGGCGCGTCCTTGGTGTAGCAGGCATACTGCACCGTCCAGAAGCTGTCCGTTCCCACATAAAAAAATACGTAATAGGTGCGACCGCCCTTTTCGGCGACGTAGTAAACCAATTCATCATCATGCTCTATAGCCATGGAATGACCGTTATCATCCCTGTAAGCCTCGGCAAACTGATCCAGCGTCTGCCCGTTATATTCGGGATACTCCTCAAAGGTCGTTCTCTCCACCATCACAGCTCCGAAATCCGCAACGTAATAGCCGTAAAAGCCCACCTCACTGACCTGCTCCTCATAGGCATCGGTCAAAAGAAGCTTGATTCCGTCTTTCTCAAAGGTTTTACTCTCGCCGATAACCTCTGCGCTGGGCATAAACTGAATAAACCCACATCCGCTCAGACAAAATACCAAGGTCAGACACACCGTTAAAACAAAAATTCTTTTCATGATCATGCTCCTTTCTTATCCTTCACCTATATAGACGCATTTTTTTCCAAAAAGTTTCGCATATTTTCAAATTTCTTTTAAAATCGCGAAAAAAATGGACAAAGGATAATTTTAGTCAAACACAACCTTGTTGACCGCCTTAACGATCTCGGCGATCAAGTCTTGGTCCAGCTCCATAAACGGCATCGCCTCCACGCGCTTGCCGCTAAAGACCGCAAGCCAAGTCAGGGCAACCGCAAATCTGCCGTAGGTCTCGGACATATGGAAGCTGTCGCGGCACAAGGACTCGCCGCCGTTTGCCACGTCAAACGCGGGTACGTTCTCGCGCAGGGTCTGGATAACGTCACCTGCGGGGATCAACGCAGCACCCGTAACAAGGCAAGCCGAATCGGACGCGCTGCAAATGGCTGCGTACATCTTTTTTTGGTCGCAATCATAGCGCGGAAAATCGACGTGCGGTGAGCCGATCTCATACGCCCAGGTGCGGTGGAAATACAGGTCCGCGCCCGGCTGCTTTTCGCGCACGTAAGCGGAAAGGTCGTTTAAGTAGGGCTGATAGGTCTCGTACTGCCCCGAAAATCCGCTGACCTGCTGCAGCGTGATCGCATCATACTTCCCTGCCTCGATGACTTCCTTGACCGTGACGGGATGCGCCACCCACGTGCCGTTAACGCCATAAAGATACTCTTTTTTATTCTCCGCTACGTTTTGCCAATGGGTCTGCAGGCTGCATCCGCCGATCGCTAAATTTTCACAGGTCAGATCAATGCCTCTCTGCTCTGCCAGCGCATGCAAATACGCCTGCGCGTCCTCGGAAAAGCTGTTGCCGATAGATAAAATTTTCATATTCGTGCCTCCGTGACTGATTTGATTTCATTATACCACGCTTTGCGGGAATATGCAAGAAAAACCTGCGTGCCCATTTGGCACGCAGGTTGATTTTATTGAAATTCGGTGCACTCGGGGCACACGTACCACTCACCGTCTTTTTTGTGGCAGGTCACGGTCAATGCATTAAATAGTCGGATGCGGTATTCAAAGGTGGAACGCTTTTGCACGCTCTCGTCCTCGTGCCCCGCATCCTCAGAGTAGGTATACGCCGCAACGCTCACATCGTCAGCATCGTATTCCCGCGCCGCAAAGGTATCGCTGTTTATGACGTAATCGTAGGATAACTCGTACACAACGTCGTAATCCTCACTGCGCTCTATACGCTGAAACATGGTTGCCAAAGAGACCCATACGTATCCAAACAGCATCACGATCACCAACAAAACCGCCACAACCGGGATCACCCATACCGCGTAGGATTTCTTGGGCGACTTGTAGGCATTGATACTCTTGATGGGATCCTGCTCGTCGCGCTCACGCTGCAGCCTTGCAAGCTCCTTTTTGGGCACGACCATGGTGCGCGCA
This sequence comes from Clostridia bacterium, assembly GCA_017629395.1. Taxonomy (GTDB): domain Bacteria; phylum Bacillota; class Clostridia; order Oscillospirales; family CAG-272; genus SVQP01. Next base: position 3,830 of record JAGBXH010000476.1, read on the forward strand.
CAGCGGTCACCCAGCGTAGCCCCCGATGCCAAAAGCAGGATTGCGTCAAATGCGTACACCTGCAAAAACAGATTGCGCACCGCTCTTTGCCAGAATTTCGGCTTTTTGCCGCTCTTTTTATCTAATACCACCAGCCCCAGGATACGCTTGCCGAGTGAACGTCCGCCAAAAATGACGTCGCGCATCATAAAGCCTACCGTGAAAAGCAGAAACAAAGCCAAAAATGCAAGAATGAACAGCGGATGCGTAGACAGCTCATGTGAGGTAATACTCTTTGTCACCGCTGTCAGTACCGTCATGCCGATCAAGGTCACACCGCCAAACAGCCACCAGTCCAAAAGTGCTGCAAACAAACGCAAAAATCTCGTAGAGGTTGCATTGGAGGCATCGGCACGGCAAAGTGCCTCGTACCGCTCGTAGATCTGCTCTACCGCCATAGGCTCCGGTACACTCTCCTGCAATCTCTTTCCTGCAATCAGCTCCTCGGGGCGCACGTCCAAAAGCTTAGCCAACGCAAACAGCACCTCTACGCGCGGCTTGGACGCGCCCGTTTCCCATTTGGATACGGCTGCAGCCGTCACCCCCAATGCCTCTGCCACGTCAGCTTGGGTCAGCCCCTTTTGCTCGCGCAGCTCACACACAAAATTCCCAAATTGATAATCGTTCAAAGCAGTGCTCCTTTTCGTGTTATTGAATTCATTATACGAGATTTCACACGATTTGTCAAGAAAAGGCATGTTGAATATCGGTTGATATTGGTTTTAAGGGCAAAAAAGCCGCGGCGAACTCTCACCGCGGCTTTTTTTACATCGCGTAACTCTTATCAATCTGCTTGAGCTCGTTGAATGTGTCGATCTCCACGATATCAGAGAAGGAGCACTCGCGCACGCGAATGTCATAGGAATCGATGCAGTAATCCAGCGCGACCTGATCCCAGTATCTTTCCTTACCGCCCGGGGTGTTGTACACGCGCTCGATGTCCTTTTCCAGTCTTGCACCGTCCTCGGCGTTCCAGTAGGAGATGCCGTACATGTGGAAGCAATCCGTACCGCCGACAGCCATCTTCTTGATCACGCCGCCTGCACCCGTGGTAAAGCACCAGTCCTCGGTACGCTCGGTAGGAACGCCCAGATAGTTGGTTTCGTACTGGTACTTGGTGATCAGCTTGGGGTTATACAAAAGCAGATCGGACTCAAATACGTAGCTGTTGCCGAGCAGGTGACGCACGCAGTATGCGGAGGAGATGTTATTGGTTTCGTTATACACGGGATTTTCGATAAAGGTGATGGTGGGGTACTTTTTGAGCAGCTGATCAAACTGCTCGGAGAGGTAACCGCGCACTAAATAAATTTCCTCAATGCCCGCGGACACCACGGCATCCAGCAAGGAATCGATGATTCTCTTGCCCTTGACGCGTACCAAGGGCTTGGGGGTATTGAGCGTAATGGGCACAAGACGCGAGCCAAAGCCCGCAGCCATGAAAATGGCGCGCTTGACGCGATAAGGCTCCAAAGCCTGCACGCCTGCCTCGGTAATGCAGCCCTCTGCGATCAGCCCCTGCTCGCACAGCTCTGCGACCAGCTTATTGACCGTGCCAACGGAAAGTCCCGTAGCATTTGCGATATCACGCTGGGTGCGACTTCTGCGGTCGGACTCCAGCAGCTCCAAAATTGTAAATTGCTTTTTCGTAAGGTTCATAATATACTCCAATTTATCTGCGGCGTGCGCTGATCGCTTTGATCTGCTCAACCGCAAGCTTCATAATCATATTCACGACAAGAATGAGAATGGACACCACCGCCACGTACTCGTTGTTGTGCTCGTTAAACTGGCTGATCATCAGCGAGATAGGCTTATTGGTGCTGTTTGCAAGGAAGGATACGGCGGAAATGGTCATCATACTGTTGACGAACAGATACGAGAACATTTCTGCCAAGGTGCCGATGCTCTGCGGCAAAAATACGCGCCACAGCATGCGCACGCGCCCAATGCCCAGCGTCTGTCCCACCGCCTCAAGGTTCTCGTTCATCTTGCCAAAGCTGTTATACATCATAAGGTAAGGCGACGAGATAAAGTGCGCGGTGTTGACCATGACCAGAATGATCAGCGTGCCGAAAATGGGGGTGGATGCAAAGGTCATAACGTAGGAGATACCCAGCACCATACCGGGGATCGCCATAGAGGTAATTGCCAGCAGGTGCAAGCCGCGCGAGAGCGGCGAGCGCATGCGGGCGGTCATGTAGGCAGTAATAAAGCCAAGAGCCGCGCCCACGCTTGCAGTCACCAGCGCAATGACCAAAGAATTGGTCAGGTACTTTGCCCCCTGCCCGCGGAAAATATAGGCAAAGTGATCTGCCGTGAGCGAGAGGTCAATGGGATAACGCTTGACGATTGCAAGGAAGATAAATACCGCGATCGGCAGCAGCGCAAAGAGTGCCATGAGCGTGCAGAATGCATACGCCAGCATCTTGAAAAGCGGCTTGTTGCTGCCCTCGTGCGTCTTTTTGACGTAAGCACCCGTACCGCGCTCCTTGCCAAGCAAATCCATCAGGAAAGCCACAATGGCAGGCAGCAGCAGTATCACGCCGTACACCGCGCCGCGCCCGAATTTTTGCTGGTCGATGGCAGCCTGGTACATCAGCGTGGACACGGTATAATTATCTGTGCCCGCTACCATGAGCGGCACACCGTAATCGGTGACTACCATGGCAAAGGTGGAAAACGCGGCAGCGATAAGCGGCTTGCGCAGATACGGCAGCGAAACCTTCAAAAAGGTTCTGACCTTGCCGATTCCCAGCACCTCGGCTGCCTCGTAAACCGACATATCCTCATAGCGCAGCACGTCTGCAAGCATGATGTACGCCACCGGAAGCGCGTACATCACAGAGCCCAGCACGATGCCCGTGCCGCCGTAGATGGGAAAGGTACTGCCCAACAAATTTTTGACGATACCGTTCTGACCAAACAGAATCAGAAGTGCCATGCCGTGCGAGATGGACGGTATGAGCATGGGCAGAATGAGAATGACGTTCCAGATGCGCTTCCCTTTGATCTGCACGCGCGTGGTGCACAACGCCATCAAATACGCAAGCACCACCACGATCAGCGTGGCAAGTGCGGTATAGCGCAGCGAGTTCCAAAGCGCACTGACAAAATTCGGACCCTTGACCACGTCGGCAATATCCGTGGGCGTGATCTTGGTCAGCATGGATATAATAGGAACTATCACCACGCAAAGCAGCACCAGCGCCACCGTCCATTTGGCGACCCATGCCCCGCTCTGCGGGCGTTTTTTGATCGTGGCTGTCATGCGTCAGCCCCCAGCGCCTTGGAAAGCGAAGCAATCTTGGTTTGCAGATTGTCCACCACAAAGCTCTTGACGTACTCGTTTGCGGGCGCGCCCACGATCTCGGAAGGTGTGCCGATCTGGGCAATACGCGCGTTTTCCATGACCATGATGCGGTCTGCCATAGCAAACGCCTCCTCCTGGTCATGGGTAATGTAAATCATGGTCGTGCCGAATTTTGCCTGAATATCCTTGATCACGGTGCGCAGCTGAAGTCTTGTTGCCACGTCCAAAGCAGACGCGGGCTCGTCAAACAGCATGATATCGGGCTTTAAGATCAGCGTGCGCGCAATGGCAACGCGCTGCATCTGCCCGCCCGAGAGCGAGGACGGATATTTTTTGGCATATTCCGCAATGCCAAGATCTGCAAGCAGCTCCATGGCTCTTTGCTCGACCTCTGCCTTGGTTGCGCTCTTGTCCCGTCGCGCCTTGAGCTTGGCAGCGTACGCTACGTTTTCCAGCACCGTCATGTTCTCAAACAAGGCGTAATTCTGGAATACGATGCCCATCGAACGCTTAGCGGGTGCTGCTGCGGTGATATCCTTGCCGTCTAAATACAGCTTGCCGCTATCAAGGGGCAACAGTCCTGCGATAATGCGCAAAAGCGTGGTCTTGCCACAGCCCGAAGGACCGAGAATGGCAAGAAACTCACCTGCCTGCACGTCCACGCTGACAGCATCCAGCGCAACGGATTTATTGTTTTTATACTGCTTGGTAATGCTTTGAATAGAAAGCTTGCAATTGCTCATGTCAATGTGTCCATTTCGAAAGTAATTCTTCTTTGTATGCAGAGGCGTTTTCTACCTGCATATTGGCATACTTGATGCCCGTGGGGAAGTTTTCAAGCACGTAATCCTTGTCCTTGAAGATTTTTTCGGGGTAATAGTATGCACAAAGCTCCTCGTTGAGCGTGGTGGTCAGGAAGGCAAATACGTCCTTGACAGCCTGTCTTTCCTGCTTGCCCTCAATGATGGTCTGACCGTACAGCGAGTAGGGTGAGCCTTCCTCAAAGAACAGTATTTCAAGCGGATAGCCCTCGCCGATCTTGGTAGCGGCATTGGGCGTCATGCCAAGACCGATGGCAACCTCACCAAGCACCAGCGAATTGACAGGACCCGAGCCGGAGGAGGTAAAGGACAGCACGTTTTCGGCAAGCTGATCAAAATAGTCAAGAGCCTCCTGCTCGCCCCATGCGTTGACCAAGGAAAGCAAGAACATATAGCCCGTACCGGACGACGCGGGGTTGGGCATGGAGATCTGTCCCTTATACTTGGGGTCAAGCAGATCCGCATAAGAGGTGGGCTTGTCCAATCCAAGCTCTTCAAGGCGCTGGGTATTAACGATGATGCAGCCGCCGTTACGGATCTCGGGAGCATAATACTTGCTTTGTACGGTGTCCTCTGCATATACGCTCCAATCGATCAGGTCAGTAAGGTCAGCCAGCACGCCCTGTGCGGCAAGCTGCTCGGCATATGCGTATTCCAGGTCGTGCGAGATATCGCACTCGGCATTCTTGCCCGCTGCCTGCAGGGTTGCAGCGTGGTTGCCGCTGGTCTTATATTCTACGATGACGTTATACTGCGGGAACTGCTCGTTGAGTCTTTTTTGCATATGCTCAATGCGGTAATCCTCCGCAGAGCTGTAAATGATAACGGTTTCCTTTTTGTCGCAGCCGGCAAAGCCAAGCAGCGCGGAGCAAAGCAGCGCGATCAGCGTCAGCATGCAAAGACTTCTTTTGAACGTCATAATGTTTCCTTTCCTTGAAAAAGCGTTCACTTTTTCAATTTCACAATATTTTTTTGAACGGGGAGACCCCAAATCAAGACGAAAAATCAGCAAATTGTGCCTTCCGCTCATTTACGGAAGGCAAAATTTGCATTTTGAACAAATTACTTATTGTCCTCGGTGTTGACTACCAGCTCGTCCTCAACCTCTTTGTTTGCGTTTTCATCGATATGCAGGGTTTCGGCAACCTTTTTCTTTGCCTTGCGCCACAGAATGACTGCGGTTGCGCCAACTGCGATGACGATAGCACTGATCGAGGTAATGACAATGGTTACGCTCGAGGGATCGATATATGCAACTGTTACGGGAATCATGACTTTTTACTCCTTTATGTTCGGATGTAGCTCTATAGCCGAAGAGAGCCGAACTCACACGGTTTTGAGCGGCAAATATCTGCACCTGCTACAGAGAAAATACTCGCAATATCTTATATTGCTTCGCATTTTCTCTTTGCATCTGCGAAATATTTGCTCGCGCAAAACTGCGCAGCACCCTCCGGCGTTGTATTTTTTGATGGATTTTGTCAAAGCGAGGCGAAGCAAGATACGCATCTTGCAAGACGAGATTTGGCGAAAGACGCGAAAA
>JAGBXH010000477.1 GCA_017629395.1 Clostridia bacterium
GACGTAATCCACAGCTGCCAGCATGCCGTTTTCAATGGAGGCTGCAAGGGTGAGCTTGTTGCCCTCGCGCTTGACGGCATAGCCGTTGTAGCCGATCTTGTCCGCGTCAAAGCCTGCCTCTGCGGGCTTGCCGCAAATCAGAATCTCGCACTCGGTGCGTGCGCTCTCATCCCTGTTGAGAGTGAGTGTCACGCCGGTAGCAGCCTCGATCTTGGCAATCAGCGTTTCTGCGCACTTGCGCTCCCATACGGTTGCGTTTTCGGGCAGGTAAACGGTGTAGCTTGCAAGTGCGTTTGGGTCAATGGTTTCTTGGGTTTGTTGTTCGGTCGTTGCCTCGGAGTCGTTGCTCGTTTCGTCTGTGGGCGGGGTGTCGGGGGTGTTGCATGCAAACATGGTCAGCGTCAAGAGCATGCAAAGACCCAGCAATGCCAATAAGCGAATCTTCATAAGTAACGTCCTTTCCGTAATGAGTGGGTGTGGGGCAGGGGCTTGCTCCTGCCGTGCTTAATAATAATAATTTTTTCCGATCTCTTTCATGGGGGGGACGGTAGCAAGGATATCCTCGTCTACCGTGACCTTATCCATGTGCTCCTTGCAAAGCTTCATGAACATGTCCTCGATCAGCCCTGCGGTAAAGCCCTCGAACCAGTCCTTGTTGTCCTTATCTGCGTAGGCACCCTTGTCCACGGGGTATTTCATGACTACGTGATAGCCGTAGTCGGATTCCACCAGGGCGGTCTCTCCTACCTCCATATCTCCAAGTGCCTCTACAATGCTTTCTAAGTAGGGGTAGGAGGCATAATTGGCAGGATCGTTGTACAGATAGTAGCCGTTTTCATAGGTCTGTGCGTCCTCGTCCTCGCCTCGCTGCTCCATAAAGATCTCAAAGGCGTCGTATTCGCCTGCGGGAATCTTGTCAAGAATGGTGTTTGCTTCCTTTTTGATCTCGGCAAGCTCCTCTTTGGAGTAGTCACCTACGATGGGCTGACCGTCCTTGTCGAATACGAACGCGGTATTGCCGTTTTTCTTGTCGTAGGCGATCTTGCCGTCCTCGGTAAAGTAGACCTCGTAGCCGTCCTTGTCCTTTACGACGTTTCCGTCCTTGTCCGTTTTGGTCTTGCCGTTTTCCTTATCGTAGCACACGATCTTGTTGCCAAGCGAATTTTCGGTATAGTAAATATCGTCGCCGTTGGCGTCGGTCTCGCAAACGTAGTAGTAGGAGGCAAGGAACACCTGCTTGAAGCGCACGTAATTTTCGCGGCAGTATTCGTCCTTGACGTTGTCTGCGATCTTGTCGGCGTCCTTTCCGTACAAGTGCACCTTGAGTGCGTCTATCTTGGCTTCCATGACGTAGGTCGCGCGCAGAATGTCGTAATTGACGCCAAACTCGGAGAGCACCTGGTTAAATGCCGTCTTGGAGCCGTCGCCGTCGTAATCCACGTATTCGGCAAGCTCTGCGTCAATGGCGTTCAGCGTTTCCTTGGGCAGCGTCAGCCCATATACCTTATCGTGCAGGTAAACGCCAATGGCGTAGGTCTTGGCATTTTCCAAAATCGACTCGCGCAGATACTGCTCATAGGTGGTGTTGTCGCTGTCCACAATGTTGGTCCAGAAGCCTTCTTTATCAATGGCAAGTCCCTCGGATCTTGCCAGAGCGCCCTTCATGCGTGAGAGCAGCAGCTCGTAGGTGTTGACCGAGAGCTTGACCCCCTCGATCTCCAAAAGCGTTTTGCCGTTTTTGCCCGAGCAGCCCGCCAAAAGGGGGAGACAGAGCACAAGGGTCAGAAGCAGCAGGAGTATTTTGACTGTAAAACGTTTCATAGCGTCATTCCTTTACTTTTTTACTACTTACATTATACCGCATTCAATCCTCGGATTGTTTGCTAAGTTCCGTATATTTTACGAACATTTTATGAATAAGGCGCAAGGCGTTCTCCTTTTCCTTGAGCCTGAGCACGATGTGCGGCTCACCCGAGAGCACCATTTTGAGTCTGCCGCCCAAAAGACGGGAAAGGTCTGCCCAGACGTCGTAGCGGAATTTGTTCGGGTAGAGGGCGATCGTGCTGCCGTCCTGACGGATCTGCCTGATGTCGGAGGCAACGCCCTCTGCACGGATGAGTGCCACGTAAAGCAGATTTTCTGCCTGCACGGGCAGGTCTCCGTAGCGGTCAAGCAGCTCGTCTGCAATGTCGTCGCGGTCGTATTCGTTTTCGATCAGGGCGATGCGCTTGTAAAGTGCCATGCGCTGCGAGGGCGTGCGCACGTAGGAGTCGGGCAGGTAGGCGTCGTAATCCAGGGAGACGGAGCACTCCGGCTTTTGCTCGGGCACCTCGCCCTTTTCCTCCAGCACCGCGCTGCTGAGCAGCTTGATGTACATGTCGTATCCCACCGCGTCCATGTGTCCGTGCTGCTCTGCGCCGAGCAGATTGCCCGCACCGCGGATCTCCATGTCGCGCAAGGCGATCTTGAAGCCCGCACCGAACTCTGCGTAGTCGCGGATCGCCTCCAGACGCTTTTGCGCGATCTCGGGCAGGGCGCGACCGATGGGGTAAGTGAAGTATGCGTATGCGCGGCGTGCGCTGCGTCCGATGCGCCCGCGCAGCTGATGCAGCTGGGAAAGGCCTAACCTGTGTGCGTTGTCTACGATCAGGGTATTGGCATTGGGCACGTCCACGCCGGTTTCAATGATGGTGGTGCTGACCAATATATCGATCTCGCCGCGTATCATCTTTTCCCAAATGTCCTCTAAGGTGTCCTTGTCCATTTTGCCGTGCGCGACCGTGATGCGTGCGTCGGGAATTTGCTTTGACAGATCAGCGGCAACGCGGTCAATGCTTTCCACAAAGTTGTGCAGATAGAAGACCTGACCGCCGCGGCGCAGCTCCTTGCGAATGGCTTCGAGAATGATCAGCGGCTCGTGCTCCAGCACGTAGGTCTGCACGGGCAGGCGGTTGCCGGGTGCTTGGTCAAGCACCGAGATGTCGCGTATGCCGCCCATTGCCATGTTGAGCGTACGGGGAATGGGGGTTGCGGAGAGCGAGAGTACGTCAATGTTTCCCGCGAGCTGCTTGAGCTTTTCCTTTTGCGCCACGCCAAAGCGTTGCTCCTCGTCCACGATCAGAAGTCCGAGATCCTTGAATTTGACGTCCTTGCCCAAGAGGCGGTGCGTTCCGATGATCATATCAAGGTCGCCTCGCTCAAGTCTGCGCAAAATCTGCTCCTGCTGCTTGGGCGTGCGGAAGCGGGAGACCATATCAATATTCACGCCAAAGGCGCGCATGCGCGCGGTGGCGGTCTGGAAATGCTGCAGGGCAAGAATGGTGGTGGGCACCAAAAGTGCTACCTGCTTGCCGCCCATGATTGCCTTGTAGGCGGCACGGAAGGCAACCTCGGTCTTGCCGTAGCCTACGTCGCCGCATAAGAGGCGATCCATGGGAACGGGTTTCTCCATGTCGCGCTTGATGTCCTCGGCAGCGTCCAGCTGGCTGTCTGTTTCGCTGTAGGCAAAGGCAGCTTCAAAGTCGCGCTGGAAATCCTCATCTGCGGGGAAGGCGTGCCCCTTGACGCGCATGCGCTGGGCGTAAAGCTGTATGAGCTCCTTTGCCATGTCCTTGACGGCTGCCTTGGCACGCGCCTTGGATTTTTGCCAGCTGTCCGTACCGAATTTGGAGAGCTTGACCGTGCCGTCCTCGGCGCGTGCACCGATGTATTTGGAGACCATGTCCAGCTTTTCAACGGGAATATACAGCTTGTCGGCACCTGCGTATTTGATGCCGATGTAATCACGCTTGACGCCCGAGGTGCTCAGCGTTTCAATGCCGGTGTAAATACCGATACCGTGGGTCTCGTGTACTACGTAATCGCCCTCGGTCAGATCTGCATAGGAGAGAATGGCAGCCGTGCCGTCGCGTTGCTTTTTCTTGCGTGCAGGCTTGGCTTGCACGGAAAGCGTGGCGGTCTTGCCGTCGGGATTGGTGGAGAGCAGGGCAATGCGGGGCGTAAACAGCTCGTATCCGAACAAAAAGCTGCGCCATATGATGAAGACCTCGTCCTTTTTCAGCTCGGACGCAGAGAAGGTGCGCTTTTCGGATTCCACAACCGTGTCAAAGCCGTGATCCGAGAGCATTTCGGAAAGGTTTTTGGCAGCGGTCTCGTTTTCGGTCATGACCGCCGTGCGATAGCCGCCGCGCATATATCCCGTCAGATCTTCGCACAGCAGCTGGAAATTCTCGGCATAGGAGACGAGGTGGCGCGTACGGAAGCCGAATATGCCGCCCAATCGCTTGCCCGACATGCCGTAGGAAAGGGAGTCCACGTGCACGGTCACGCCGCTGTCCAAGAAACGCTCGAATTCTGCCTGCGGCTTATGGTATTCGGCGTACGTGCCCGAAATCGTGCCTGCCTCCACAAGCTCTGTCACGGTCTGATTCATTTGCCAAACGGCAGCCTTGAGGCGATCGTTGACTGCGGAGGTGGAGCGCACCAATATCAGCGGCTTGCGGTCAAAGTAATCGATCAGAGCCTGCTTTTCGGGGTATATTAAGGAGATGTATTTATCAATAAAGTGCAGGTCTGCAATGCCGCACGCACCGTCGCCGTTGCCCAGTGCAGCAAGCTCGGCAGAGAGGGTCTGTCGTGCGTCATCGTCACGGCAGGTGCGCAGTCTGTCCTTAATGGCTTTTGCCATAGCGGCACGGGAGTCGGCGCTGCACAGAATCTCGCGGGCAGGGGGAAGAGAGGCAGAGGTAATGGACGCGATGGTGCGCTGGGAGTCAATGTCAAAGAAGACCATGCGGTCGATCTCGTCGTCAAAGAGCTCAATGCGCAAGGGGTGCGCTCCCTCAATCTGCTTGCCGTCCTCGCTTACAAAGGTGCCGATGGGAGGATAGACGTCCACAATGCCGCCGCGGCGGGCAAACTGCCCTGCGCCGTCCACCATATCCACGCGGGCGTATCCTGCTTCCACAAGGCGTCGGGAGAGGTCGTCCGGATCAATGCGGGTATCAAAATCCAGGGTCAGGGTAGCGTCCAGCAGGCGATCTGCGGGAACGGTGTAGCCAAGCATGGCATCCGGGGTGGTAATGACCGCGTCAAAAGCCCCCGAAAGAATACCGGAGAGCACGCGAATGCGCTCGTGCTCGTATTCATGCGAGGCGGAGATGTTATAAAAGGTAAGATCGCGCACGGGGTAAAAGGCGGCTGTAATGCCAAAGAGCGCAAGCATGTCACTTACGCGCAGGCACTCCTTTTCCTCGGAGCACACGATCAGCGGGGGAGTGGGGGAGAGGGAAGCGGTATCCTGCAGAAGCGCGGTGATGAACGCATCGGAAGCACCCTCGCAAAGCCCGTTGGCGAGCAGAGGGAGGGGCTTGTCGCGAAAGCCGCGCTTGACGGCAGCAAGCAGCTGCCCGTATTCGCCGTCCTGACGAACGGCATCGATCAGTAAGCTCATAGTAAATCCTTCGGTTAAGTTATCAATTCGGTTAAGTTCAACTCATGAAAGTTTTCGCCCGCCTTTTTCAAAAGGCGGCGGGGTCTTGGGGCAGCGCCCCGGGTCGCGCCCGCAGGCGCGAAATATCTCGGCGTTTGATTTGCGAAGCAAATATGTTCTTCTTTGCGCCCGCGGTGCCAAAAAGAACGGAGAGGATTACCTCAATGTAATCAATTAATGTTTGTAGGGGAGGATATCATCCTCCCGCCAGTGTTAGATGCCGGTATCGACACCCCAACGGCTCACCGATGTGTTCGCTGGCGGGAGGATGAATTTGCTTGCAAATATTCCTCCCCTACAGACATTGGGGATTAGTTGACCGTTGGGGTGGAGTGTGAGAAAATCGTTTCCGTTCTTTTTGAGCAAGGAGCTGCAAAAAGAACCAAAAACAGCGAGTAAGGGTTTCGCCCGTTGCGACGGGCGACCAAGGGCTGCGCGCCCTTGGATGGGCGGTCGCTTTTTGAAAAAAGCGACGTAAAAACTTTTCGAGAGTGGGCGTCCATGTGGTGGCGGTTATTCCTTGTAGGTGTGGCTATTGCACTGCATCTGGGCGTCCTCGAATTTGCCGTTTACAAGCTTGACGATGCCTTCGTATGCCGTTTCAAAGCAGGAAAACAGCATCTTCTGCTCCTGCTTATTGAATTCCGAAAGCACCCAGTCCTTCATGTCAAAATCGGGATGCGGCTTTTTGCCCACGCCCATGCGCAGTCTGGGAAAATTCTCCGAGCCAAGTCGGAGAATAATGTTCTCCAGTCCCTTTTGTCCGCCCGCCGAGCCCTTGGCGCGCAGGCGCATGCGCCCCACGTCCAGGTTGACGTCGTCCGATAATACCAAAATCTTCTCGGGCGGGATCTTGTAAAAGTCCGATGCTTCCAAAACCGCTCTGCCCGAAAGATTCATAAAGGTCTGCGGCTTGACAAGCAGGCACTTCTTGCCACCAATGGTCGCTTCGCCCACCAAAGCCGAAAACTTGGCTCTGTTGATCTGCACCCCGCACTTTGCAGCAATGTAATCCATGCACAAAAATCCCGCGTTGTGACGCGTCAGCTCGTAGTCGCGTCCGGGGTTGCCAAGTCCTACGATCAGGTATTCCACGGGACCCGTGCTTGCCTGCTGTGATTCGATTTTCTTGAAAATATCAAAAATATTGCTCATATGAATCCTTTCGCTCCAATGACCATAAAGCGAGAGAAAAACTCCCTCGCCATGCGCTTTTTATTCTTGACCTATATTATATACGAAAAAGCCCCCCGTGTCAAAGGTTTTTTGTGCATTGTGACCGCGTTCAAAAAAAGTTTACAAAATGTACAGGAATAAATATTTGAAAAAACTTGTCCGATTGCGGGAATTATGTTATAATGAACAATGCCGTAGCAGGGTCATGCCGTTCCGGTATGGCTTTTTGCGGCCAAAAATTACGTTTATAAAAAATTTTATTATATGGAGGTATTACCTACATGGCAAAGAAGTATTGCTACCTGTTTACAGAAGGCAACGCTAGCATGCGTGAGCTGCTGGGCGGTAAGGGCGCGAACCTTGCAGAGATGACCCACATCGGTCTTCCCGTTCCCCAGGGCTTTACCATTTCCACCGAGGCTTGCACCCAGTACTATGAAGACGGCAAGCAGATCAACCCCGACATTCAGGCTGAGATCAACGAGTACATCGTAAAGATGGAAGAAGTTACCGGCAAGAAGTTCGGTGATCTTGAGAACCCCCTGCTGGTTTCCGTTCGTTCCGGTGCACGCGCATCCATGCCCGGTATGATGGACACCATCCTGAACCTGGGTCTGAACGAGCAGGTTGTACAGGTTATGGCTGAGAAGTCCGGCAATGCTCGTTGGGCATATGACTGCTACAGAAGATTTATCCAGATGTACTCCGACGTCGTTATGGAAGTCGGTAAGAAGTACTTCGAGGAACTGATTGACAAGATGAAGGAAGAGAAGGGTGTTACCCTTGACGTTGAGCTGACCGCTGAGGACCTCAAGGAGCTGGCTGAGCAGTTCAAGGCTGAGTACAAGGCTAAGATCGGCGTTGACTTCCCCACCGACCCCAAGGAGCAGCTCATGGGTGCTGTTAAGGCAGTATTCCGCTCTTGGGACAACCCCCGTGCAAACGTTTACAGACGTGACAACGACATTCCCTACTCTTGGGGTACTGCAGTAAACGTACAGGCAATGGCATTCGGTAACATGGGTGAGGATTGCGGTACCGGCGTAGCGTTTACCCGTGACCCCGCAACCGGTGAGAAGAAGCTCATGGGC
>JAGBXH010000478.1 GCA_017629395.1 Clostridia bacterium
CCTGCGCCGTAAGCGGAAGGTAATGCGGGGGCAGGTATAAAACGAAAGCAGAAGTCTGTGTAAGACTTCTGCTTTCTGTTTTGCAGTACGTACTCAAATCTTTATGCCGAACGTATCTCCGTTTTCTCGGATCACCTCAACTAAGCACCATTCCTTGTGGTGCCGTCTGTATTTTCGGATACCTCTTATCAAGCGCCTTGCTTGCTTTTTCGTCATCCGCACGCCTTGTTTTTTGAGCTTTCTGCGGAAAATGCCTGCCGTGACGCAATTGAGCATCAATCCCGTGGGAAAGGCAAAGATAGAGCGGTTGTTTCTCTTGATCCTCATGTCTTATTCGACAAACACGCGTACCGTAGCTCCGTCGGCAGATTCAACCTCCACCAGATTTCCGATCGCGCCCTGCTTGACCATGTTCAGAATTTTGCCGAGATCAATATTTTTGAGCGCGTCGCTATCCGAAACCTGCAATGGGTTCAGCCCGTTCTCCAGCGCGACCTCCACAATGGCAAGAGGAATATTGACGCGTACCGAGTCACCGTCCGTGGAGGTGATCACGATGCGCAAAAACATATCCTTGATATCCTTTCTCTGCTCCTCGGGCAGCATTCTGACCGCGGGCTCTTGCTGCTCGTCACCCGTCAGCAGTGTATCCACGCTGATACCGAGAATCTTTGCAAGCTGCGGAAGTATTGAAATATCGGGGCAGGTCTGGTCGTTTTCCCATTTGCTGACCGCTTGAGGGCTGACGCCCAGCTTTTCTGCAAGCTCGTCCTGTTTGAGTCCTTTTTCGCGGCGCAGCGCTGCAATTCTTTTTCCCAAAGTCGTATTCATATTGGTGAACTCCCTTCCTTTGATGCCCCCATTATAGCACACCGCAGCTGCCAAGTGAATATAACAAACGTTGAATAGGAGGCATTTTCACACAACCAAACGGAGAATATTCGCTCAACCGACGGTTGATTGGTGCACGAGTGGTCAAAACGCGCATCGCAACTTGCATTACGTGCAAATTATTCGGCTCGTTTGAGATCCCCCACGGCGATCAGGACGGCGGATGCAATGACCAAAGCCGAGCCGATCAGCACCGCAGGCTTGGCACTCTCCTTCATAAAGACAATGCCGATGACAACACCCGTGATGGGTTCAAGCGCGCTGAGAATGGATGCCTTTTCACCGCCGATACGTAGTGCACCTTGCTGAAACAGCACCACAGCGCCCGTGGTGACCGATGTGGCGAACAAAAGGCAAAGTCCCCAGCCCGCAAGTGTGGTGGGCAGGGCAAGCTGACCTGTGCAAATACAGATCAAAAACAGAATCACGCTGCTCCAGAGCGCGAAATAGAAGCAGAATAAAAAGCCCGAGAATTGCTCGCTTTGAAAGCGGGAGAGCAGCACCACGTAAACGGCAAACGCGACCGCAGAGCCAAGTGCAAGCGCAGCACCGAGGGGATCAACGGTTTGTCCGGGATCAAAAAACAGCGCGATGCCAACAAGGCAAATGCCGACGCTGCACAGCGTGATCGCGGAGAACCTTTTGCGCAAAAAGATAATGCCGATCAAAAGCACCAGGCAGGGGTAAACGAAGTGGAAGGTGGTGGCAATGCCCGAGGCGATAAAGGTGTAAGAGCCGAACAGCAAAATGGGTGTCAGTACCCCGCCAAACAAAGCGGGCAGCGCAAGAGGCAGCAGAGTTTTGCGCGGGCTGGGGCAGGCAAGCGTTTTTTGCTGCCCGAGGGCAAGCAGGGCAAGGCTTGGCAGGGCGAGCGCATTGCGCAAAAAAGCGAGCGTGAGTGCGTTGATGCCCTCAGCGTAAACGTACTTTGCCATGATGGGCATGCAGCCGTAGATCACGGCGCTGAGAATTGCACAGACATATCCTGCGAGCTGTTTTTTGCTTGCTGTCATACTGCCTCCGGTACGTGGTGAGTTTGCATTTATTATAGCATGGGAAAGGCGAAAAATCAATCGTGCATTTGCAAAAAAGTGCAAAGCATCCGCTGCTCTTTTCGGGGCGGCTCAGCGCCATGCGGACGTTGCTTTAACGCACAGAAACCCTGATGTGATTTTGTGCATATTTTACAAAAATGTGAAATCGGCATGAAAGAATATGCAATAAACTATTGACAGTTTGTATGTGTTGCATTATAATAGAAGTAGCATAATTATGCTGAAATATGGGAATTCCCAAAAACAGGAGAGAAAAAATGAAAAAAGTTTTAAGCTTGGCTCTGTGCCTGATTATGGCACTCTCTTTGCTCAGCCTCGTTGCTTGTAACACCGAGCCCGATACCTTTGAGATCGCTGTCGTAACCGACGTCGGTCAGCTTATGGACAAGGGCTTCAACCAGGGTACCTGGGAAGGTGCTGAGGCTTATGCTAAGGCTAACAACAAGACCTACAAGTACTACCAGCCCGCAAACGGCTCCGATGCAACCGATGAGGACCGTGTTGCAGCAATGGAGCTTGCAATTGCCAACGGCGCAAAGATCATTGTCGCTCCCGGCTTCCTGCAGGCAAATGCAATGACTAAGGTTGCTACCGATAACCCCGACGTTAAGTTCGTATTTATCGATGGCTGGACGCTGACCGATGCAGAGAACAATCCTCTGCCCAACGTAACCGCTGTTATTTACAAGGAGCAGGAATCCGGCTACCTTGCAGGCTATGCAGCAGTTATGGATGGCTACAGAAAGCTGGGCTACACCGGTGGCGGCGGCGGCTCTAACCCCGCATGCAACCGTTTCGGTTACGGCTTCGTTCAGGGCGCTGACGCAGCTGCTAAGGAACTGGGTCTGGAGGCAGGCTCTGTAACCGTTAAGTACAGCTATCAGCACGGTGCAAGCTTCAGCGCATCCGCTGAGCTGCAGGCACAGATCAACGGTTGGTACAGCGGCGGCACTGAAGTCGTATTCGCTTGCGGCGGTTCTATGTTCGAGTCTGTTAAGTCCGCAGCTGAGGCAAACCCCGGCTCCAAGATCATCGGTGTTGACGTTGACCAGTCCTTCGCTTCCGAGCTGGTTATCACCAGTGCTGTCAAGGGTCTGAAGGAGTCCGTTGCTAAGGTACTGGGCCAGTACTATGATGGCAAGTGGGATACTGATCTGTCCGGCAAGACCCAGAACCTGGGCGCTGCTGACGATGCAACCGGTCTGCCCATCGCAACCTCCAAGTTCAACAACTTCACCGCTGACCAGTACAACGCACTGTTCGCAAAGATCAAGGACGGCACCATCGTTCCCAAGGCTGAAGTTCCCGCTGACGCTAACAATGCTGATTGGCTGAAGGGCTTTGAGATCGTTGTTGTTGAGTTTGAATAATTCTTATTCGACGGCAAAATCTTGAAATGAAATAACGCGACCTGCGGGGCTTTCCCTCGGGAAAGCCCCGCAGGTTCAAATCAAGAGCAGGGAAGGACGGAGGATGTTCTTCCTTTTTGTTATTTACAGGGCTTGTAAGTAAGAAAAAGGCAGAATATCGGAACTATATAGAAAAAGGAGCACTGATTATGAGTGAGATCAAAAGAAAGGACGTTGCCGTACCGGCGGACTATCCTTATGTGATTGAAATGTGCAATATCACCAAGGAGTTCCCGGGTATTATCGCAAACGATGATATTACCCTGCAGCTGCGCCGCGGTGAGATCCACGCGCTGCTTGGTGAAAACGGTGCGGGTAAGTCTACCTTAATGAGCGTGCTGTTCGGCCTGTATCAGCCCGAGAAGGGCGAGATCCGCAAGGACGGCAAAAAGGTGACGATCAAGGATCCCAACGACGCGAATGCGCTTGGCATCGGCATGGTGCACCAGCACTTCAAGCTGGTGGAGGTGTTCACGGTGCTGGACAATATCATTCTCGGCGTTGAGCCTAACACGGCAGGTTTTCTCAAAAAGAAGCAGGCGCGTGAGAAGGTCTTGAAGCTGTCTGAGACCTACGGCTTGGGCGTTGATCCCGATGCGTTGGTCGAGAACATCACGGTCGGTATGCAGCAGAGAACCGAAATTCTCAAAATGCTGTACAGAGATAACGAGATCCTCATTTTTGACGAGCCCACGGCTGTGCTGACTCCTCAGGAGATCGAGGAGCTGATGCAGGTTATGAAGGGGCTTGCGCAAAAGGGGAAGTCCATTCTGTTTATTACGCATAAGCTCAACGAGATCATGGCGGTTGCGGACAGATGTACCGTGCTGCGCAAGGGAAGATATATCGGCACGGTGGATATTGCAAGCACCACCAAGGAAGAGCTTTCCAACATGATGGTGGGACGTGACGTCAAGTTCGTGGTGGACAAAGCTCCTGCGCAGCCCGGTGAAAGCGTTCTCGAAATTGAGAATATGTGCGTCAAGGGCGGGACAGGTAAAAAGGACGCTGTGCATAACGTTTCCCTTTGTGTGCGCGAGGGCGAAATCGTGTGTATTGCGGGTATTGACGGTAACGGTCAGACCGAGTTCGTGCATGCATTGACGGGACTTTCCAAGGTGTCGGGTGGCAGCATTAAGCTGCTGGGCAAGGATATCACCAAAAAAAGCATCCGATACAGAAATACGCACGGTATGAGTCACGTGCCCGAGGACAGACACAAGCACGGACTTGTACTGGATTATTCCTTGGAGCAGAATATGGTGCTGCAGCGGTATTTTGAGCCGCAATTCCAAAAGGGCGGCTTTGTGCGCTTTAACGAGGTGCGCAAGTATGCCGATGAGCTGATCGCGCGCTTTGACGTGCGCTCGGGGCAGGGTGCCATCACCACCTCGCGCTCCATGTCGGGCGGTAACCAGCAAAAGGCAATCGTGGCGCGCGAGCTGGATCGCGAGCACAAGCTGCTTGTTGCCGTACAGCCTACGCGCGGACTGGACGTGGGTGCAATTGAATATATTCACACCCAGATCGTCAAGACCAGAGACAGAGGTGCGGGCGTTCTGCTGGTTTCGCTTGAGTTGGAGGAGGTTATGAGCCTTTCCGACAGAATTCTGGTGATGTATGAGGGTGAAATCGTAGGTGAGTTTGATCCCAAAACCACGACGGTGCAGGAGCTTGGACTTTATATGGCAGGCGCTAAGCGTCAAGAAAGAAAGGAGGCGGCAGAATGAAAAAGTGGATTCGTTCGTTCTTTGCAAAAGAGGGAATCAAGTCGGTTATTTCCTCGCTGCTTTGCATTCTGGGCGGTATGCTGGTGGGCTTTTTGGTACTGCTGGTCATTGCGCTTGTGTCGGATGATATTCCCGTAGCGCACGCCTTCAAGGGACTCAGAATTATTCTGTCCGGCCCCTTTGCGCCCCTTGCCACCTCGGGCTCCAATATCAACATCATGCGCATCCTTGGTAATATGCTGTTCCAGGCAGCACCGCTGTTGATGACCGGTCTTTCGGTTGCCATTGCTTTCAAAACGGGACTTTTCAATATTGGTGCACCCGGTCAGTTTCTGATGGGCGCAATGGGTGCCATTATCACCGCGCACTCCATCCCCACCACACCCCAAACTGCCATTTTCGTATGGATCCTGGCTGTGGCGGTCGGTACGGTATGCGGTATGATCTGGGGATTGATTCCCGGATTTTTCAAGGCAATTCTCAACGTCAACGAGGTCATCGTCTGCATTATGACCAACTGGATCGCGGCAAACCTGGTCAGCTGGGTGTTTTCCGCCAACCGACAGTTCACGGACAGCAGCAGCGGCAGAACCATGTACGCGCTGAAAACCTCGGTCAACGGTGTGACCACCCCCAAGCTGGGACTGGATCAGATCTTCAAGGGCTCGGATATTGATATCGGTATTCTCATTGCCATTGCTGTGGCGATTATTATGTTTATCATGATGAGCAAGACCATCTTCGGTTACGAGCTCAAGGCATCCGGCTACAATAAGCATGCCGCAAAATATGCGGGCATGAACGAAAAGCGCAGCATTATGCTTTCCATGGCGATTGCGGGCGGTCTTGCCGCTATGGGCGCAACGCTTTACTATCTCAACGCAGGCCCTGACTTTACCTGGGATACCTACAATAAGCTTCCTGCATACGGCTTTAACGGCATTCCCGTCGCGCTGCTTGCAAGCAGCAATCCGTTGGGCGTGATCTTCAGCTCGGTATTTCTGCGCTACGTGGATCTGGGTGGATACTACCTGTCCGGTATGACGAACTATAACGAGTACGTTTCCGATATGATCGTTGCGGTCATCGTTTACTTTGCGGGCTTCTCCATGCTGATCAAGATGTTGCTTTCCAGACGCAAGGCAGCCAAGGCAGCCAAGGCACAGGAAAAAGCGCAAATTGCCGAGGAGGAACAACCCAATACCAATACCGAAGAGAAGGAGGGGAAGGATCAATGACATTTCTCATTCAACAAACGCTGATCTATACCATTCCTTTGATGATCGTGGCACTTGCAGGTGTGTTTGCCGAGCGCAGCGGTATTATCAACATTGCCCTTGACGGTATGATGATCTTTGGCTCCTTTATGGGAGCGGTTGCGGTCAAGATCATGCAAGTGGGTGATAGGTTCGGAAATACGCAAGTGATTTATATCATTGCCATGCTGGTCGCTGCTCTCTCGGGTGCTGCATTCTCGCTGCTGTTGTCCTTCTCTGCCATCAATCTTTAGGCAGACCAGACCATC
>JAGBXH010000479.1 GCA_017629395.1 Clostridia bacterium
ATGTTCCGTGGAAACGGAAATTTTTTATCCTCTTGTGATGATATTGATCTTGACGCGATCCTTGGAAAGCCCCATCACCTCGCGCGGCAGGGTCAGCGTGTAAGCATATCCTGCGGGCAAGCTGCCGCTGAGCACAAAGCTCTCGCCGTCATAACGCCATTCCAGCGCGATCAAGCCGTCGGGCGTTTCGTGTGTGCCGCGCGCCCAGCGCAATCCGCAGATATGCGGCGCGATCAGGATCGTGCGCTCCCCTTCTCCGCATGCGTCAAAGGAAGGAATTCCAAGTCCCAGCACGTCACGCACAAGGTGCACGCCCGCGTGGGCGGCAAAGCCGTGGCAGCGAGACGAGGTATCGATCAGGGCGTTCTCCCAAAGCGTGCTCGGTCCCTCGGTCAGCTGCGGCATATAGATTGCCAGCATATCCTCGTACATCTTGTCGTACGCGCCAAGTCTGCAGAGCATATCAAGTCTGATGCAAAGTCCGATGAAGAGGTTACTCGTGCCCACCATGGGATCCTTTGCATACACGGGTGCAGGACCCATTTTCAGGGTCAGCGTTCTCTCAAGCAAGGGCGCTTCGCCCTTGGCAAACAGACCGCTCCAAAGGGCGGTATACATTGCCGCCTCGCTATGGTAGCCCTTTGCACGCAAAGTTCCGTTTACGTCCACGTCAAAGCTGTCAGGAGTGTACTTGACGTCCGAAATCTCACCGTCGCCTACGATGGCATCGCGCAAGATCTTGCGCACGCCCGCTCCCATACTGATCCATTCGGGCTTTCCAAAAGCGTTACCCAGCGCGATCAGCATATATGCGTACAGCGCGTTTGCCGCGGTGGATACAGGCTGGTTATTCTCCCCTCTGTTGGACTGCGACCAGTCGATAAACAGCCAAGGCAGGTTTTCAAGAAGGCCGCTCTTGCCCACAAAATCTCGCGTACCCTTGACGAACGCTTCCACTCTGGGGGCATATTCGTCACGGAAAGCAATATCTCCCGTGCGCGCAATATACTCCGCGATCTCACAGCCCAGCCAGAGCGACCATGTGGTAATCCCCGTCATATCCTTGTATGAGGGCTTGCATGCGGGATAGACCTCCGGGAAAAAGCCGTGGAACATGCCGTCTGCAGGCGTCAGCAGGAAATTCTCCAAAAATTCGCGCTCCACGCGGGTATCGGACAGCATCAGCTGTGCCGCGCGCGCCGTCCACAGCGAGTCGCACAGCCAGCCGCCGCGCTCGCGTTCGGGGCAATCCATGAAAATATCCAAGGTGTTGAGCAGCAAGGTTCTCTTTGCCGCGCCGTACAGGCGGTTGACGTCGTCATTTGAACAAGCAAAGCTCGTGCGGTGCTCATCGGGATAAGCGTCGTCGAGAATGGAAAGGCTGTGCACCGTCACAGCTCCCGTGCCGCGGAAATACAGCTTGATATATCTTGCCAAGGCGGGTTCAAACGCAATAAACTCGGAAAGCCCCGCAGGCAGGTGCAATCTCGTAACGATATTATGATAATACGGAATACTGCCATCGGTATCCAAAAGCTCGCTGTGCACAAGGTCGATCACACCCGCACGCTCACAGCTGACGACAAGACGAACAAAGCCCACGCGGCTCTCCCCAAGATCGTAGAGCGCGTACATGCTCTCATCGCCCCAAAGCGTCAAGCCCTCGTCACCGCTCTCGGCACAAACGCCGCCAAAGGCAGTATCAATCGTTCTGCGGCAGTCCGCGGTGGGATGCTCGGGCAGCGCGTCGTAATAGGGATTGTTGACCTCATAAAACAGAGGGGTCAGACGGATCTCGGGATCGATACGGCAAGAGCCGAAGCCCACGAGATCGTCAAAGAAAAGCTCCTCCAGCGTGGGCTGCAACGCCTCGTGTGCTAAGTAAACGGGCTCTTTTTCCATGAAAGCAACGGGCAAAAACTCCCCTCTGCCGAATTTCCAGGTATAGTATTGCTCGTCCAGCGTATAGATCTCGGTGCACTCGCGGCTGTGCGAAATGCGCTCGGAATTTGCTGCGCGTGCCGCAATGCGGCAGACCTGCCAAGCATCTCTGCCCGTAGCGCAAAGCACCTTTCCCTCGCAACAGATCTCTGCGATCACCATACCGTCCTCCATGGTGCAGTCGTTGGAATAGCGGTTATAAAGCGAATGCATATTGCCGTACGCCATGACCTCGATTGCAATATGGTTGAGCCCGGGCTCCAGATACCACGTCACGTCGATCTCGTCCACACGCGCGTATCCGTGCGCGGTGCGCGCAGGGCCGTGCATGACAAGCTCATCATTGACGTACAGCCTATAGGCGTTGCGTGCTGTCAGACGCATGGTAATGCCCGAGAGCATCAGCTCACCGTCTTCGCTGCAATGCGCGGACAGATCCAGCGCGTGGTAAAAGCCGTACTGCCCCACCATATTTTCGCGCATTTCGCGCTCGTATTGCTCTTTTGTATAAGGATAAAAGACCGCTTTTGCGGCATCAAAGGTAATTTTATTCATGCAAGGACTCCTTTGCGCTCAATTTTTCCGCCTTTATTGTAGCACAAGCGCAGCAATTTTGCAAGCAGTTTGCCCAAAAGAATTGACAAAGCAATGCAAATTTGGTATAATTAACACAAATCCACCATCCTGACAAGGAGGCGACTGATGAAAATCACACGACTTTTGGCATTTACACTATGCGTCTTATTGCTGCTCCCCTTAGCAGCATGCAAGCAGCCCTCTGACGATCCCGCAGAGAGCACCGAGCCTGTAGGGACGACTGACGAATCGACCGAATCCGAGACAGAAACCGAGGCAGAAACCGAGCCGCCCATCGATCCCGCGGTGCAAAATCAGCCGCTGATCACCGAGCAGGCGTTTACCGATCCCGCGCGTGAGTACCGTGCACTCAAGATCGAGCACAACTTTAACGGTCTTCCCGGTGCCACCCCTGCAGAAAAAGCGGCAAGCCTGATCGAATACGGCTTTGGCGGTGCAGCTTGCAACATGGTCTGGGATGCAAACTACCTGCAGCAGGGGCAATCGCTTGACGATTTTGCCGCGTTTGTGGATGCAGCGCACAAGCAAAACGTGCGCATCTGGCTGTACGATGAATACGGCTACCCCAGCGGCTCTGCCGGCAATCTGACCGTCAAGGATCATCCCGAGTACGCAGCCGTGCGTCTGGTACAGCACACCATGTCGGGAGGGGACAGCGACGAGCGCAGCCTAAATCTCCCCGACGGCTTTGTCAGCGTAGAGCACGCATATCTGCTCAGCGAGGGGCAGACGCTGCCCTTGGAGGTAAGCGTGCAGGACGGCAAGATGATCTTTTGCGGTGTGGACGCGCCTTGGACGGCGTACGTTTACTGTGCCGCAAACTACTGCTACGGCTTTGAATGGAATAATTCCTACCCCAATATCCTCAACCGCGACGCGGTAGCGCGCTTTATTGCGGTCACGTTTGACACCTATGAGAGTGCGATCCCCGATTTTGCGGGCGCAGTTGAAGCCATTTTCGACGACGAGGCGCAGCTCTTGGCGGCGCACCATCTCATGCCCGCGAACTTGCGCAACCCCGTTCTTCCCTACGATTACGATATTTTTGAAACCTTCCAAGCTAAGTACGGCTACGACCTGCGTCCGCTTTTGCATCTGGTTTACAGCGGCGAGGATGCCCGGGCACAGCGCGTGCGCGCACACTTCTATGCGCACGTGGGCGACTTAGTTGCCGAAAACTTCTTCGGGCAAGTGCAGGCTTGGGCGCAGGCACACGGCACGCAGCTTTCAGGACATTTGCTGCTGGAAGAGCAGATGCAATACCACCTGCCCGTGTACGGTAACTACATCCAAAGCTCCAAAAACATGGGATATTCCGGCTTTGACGTGCTCAACGTGCGCCCCGAGCCCTATCTGGACGAAACCTCCACGGGCGGCAAGTACGCCTCGTCCGCAGCATGGCTGACGGGCAAGGAGCGCGTGATGATCGAGATCGCGCCCGCCGCCAATCCCGATGAATTTGCCACCAATCACCTTGACTACGCGCTGGGTGCTATGACCTTTGCATACTTTGACGGCGGTAATCAGGTCACCTCCTACTACGGTCAGGCAAACAATGACAAGGAAACAGGCAAAGCCTTCAACGAATACGTGGGCAGAATGGGTGCTATGACCGTTGGTGCGCAAAGCCTTGCAAGCGTTGCCATTTACTACAGCATTGACGCTATGGCAGCGGCTTACGAAGCCCCCAAAACGCAGCAGCTCTACGACGCGCCCGACGCAGCCCGCGATCTTGACAAGCTGGTCACCCGTCTGGCTACGGGCGTTCGCAAGGAGGGCTTGGATTACGTATTCGTGGACGACGCATCGCTGCAGAGCGGCACGGTCAGCGCAAAGGGCTTGACCGTTGGTAATTTCACCTTTACCACCGTCATCGTTCCCCGCGCAACCATCATGGATCTTGCCAGCATGCGCGTGCTGGACGCGCTGATCGAGGCGGGCGTCAACGTCATTTTCGTGGAGCAAATGCCCTCGGTCGCGTTCCTTGAGGCAGACCAGGCAGAGCTGGAGGCTTTGAGTCAAAAGCACGCCTCCCTGCTCAAGGCAAAATACAGCGACGCCATTTCCGCCATTACCGAAGCAAGCGCGTTGGGTGTCAAGTCGGTGCGCAAGTACGTGTACGTTTCTCCTTATGAAAAGAACGGCGTCAAATTCTTCTTCCTTGCGCTGGACTCCAAGAAGGATGCCGAGATCACGCTCTCCTATGAGGGTGCATGCGGCTTCCGCATCTACGATCCGCTCACGGGCGAGATCACCGAGGTAGAAAGCACAACCACCATCAAATCCTTCCGCGCCCTGTTCGTGCAGCCGCTGTTCCCGGAACAATAACTCATAAAAACAAAAACACCTCGCAATCGGGCTGCAAAATAAGCGGTGAAATCCGCGCAAAACAAGGGCTGTATCACACGGATGCAGTCCTTAATTGTTTGTTTTAAATAGTTGTGGCAGGCGCTGGCGAACGCAGTTCGCCCCTACGAGTGTTTTTGTTTTGGGGTTCGTTATCGTAAACCCTCTATATGAATTTCCGTAGGGGCGATCTGTGATCGCCAGCACCTGCAGCAACTCTATATTTTTTGTTTGAAAACAGGGCTGCCTCAAATGAAGCCGCCCATTTTTTATTCTCATCCCGCCAATTTTGCACGCCCATGGGCGGATTTTTGTGTTTTTAGATCACGAACGACTCTTGGCGCGTTCGCAAAATTCAATTCAACGGAATACCGTTATGCGTTAAATATACGATTTCATCCACAATGCTGATCTTATATTCTTGGTGTTCAGAATAACGCTCACCGTCCAAATAGCGGGTGACGTCGTTGGATACTCGCAACTTTCCGTTTTTCTCACAGAAATTCAGCGCACCG
>JAGBXH010000007.1 GCA_017629395.1 Clostridia bacterium
AAATAAATCTTATAAGGGATTTCTACGTTTGCCATTTGGTTGCCTTTCTCCCCTGCTCTGTCCTTATCCATCGGGGATTTGGATAAGGTGCGGAAAAGAAAAAATCCTCCCATCCCGCAATTCAAGATTTGAATGCCGGGACAAGAGAAAACTCTTGCGGTGCCACCCTGCTTGATAGCCCATGCTATCCGCTCAATCATACGTGATCATCACATACGCCGATCCCTGTAACGGAGGATCACACCGTCGCCTATACATTCCATTCCGTAAGGAATAAAACTTCCCGTTGCCCTCGAAAGTCCATTCGCGTACGCACACTCCACCGCATCTCACCGCCGCGGCTCTCTGTCGGGGTGCTCCCCGCACGCTACTCCTCTTTCTCATCGGTTTACACTATTGTAGCACTATGTGAAATATTTGTCAATAGGTTTTTGGAGATTTTTGGGCGAATTTATTTCTTGATGCAAAATGGGTCGTCGAGGGCGCCGACCCCTACCGGTTGAAAAATCGGTTTTCAAAAATCAATACATAAAGCAACCAAATCGAAAGTGTAATCCCTCTATCGACGCCCCGGTCCGACACAAGCAACTTTTCATCACAAAACCCGCCCGTGGCATTCGCCACGGGCGGGGTAACTGTATGAAATCAGATCAAACCGGTTTCCACGAAGCTATACTTAGGCGTATAGTAGCCGCCTGCATAGCCATTCCAGATGCAGCCCTCATCAAAGAAATGAGGAGGTGCAACAGCCAGCAGCTCGCCTGCTACGTGGTGGTGGGGACCCATGAGGTTACGCAGGTTGTTGACCAAGGTCAGCTCGATCTCGTTCTCGCCCGCAACCACGTACTCGGAAATATCCACCTCGAAGGGTGTCCACATCACGGTACGTACTGCCTTGCCGTTTACCTTGACGCGAATGGCGTTGATGCCCTTCTTATCAAACTTGAGGCAGCAGGGTGCGCCGTCAAGCGTTACGGTCTTTTTGAGCGTGACCTCGCCGGAGAAGAACAGCAGTCCCTGCTTCTCGATCTCCTTGAGCGTCAGCGTCTTGGGCGCCTCTACCAACGCAAAACCGCCCTCGTAGAAGTACGCCTTGTTGGGAATAGGCTCAAACTTGCCGTCTGCCTTGACGCCGAAGTCGCCAACGAGGTACATAGGCTCGATCTCAGTATCGAAGGTCAGCTTATTCTTTTCGGACTCAAAGATTCTGGACTTCTTGAGGTTTTCATAAGTCACGTCGGTCTCCTTGAGGTAAACCTGCAGCTCAATGACGTTCTCGCCCTTGACGACCAGATCCGCAATGTTGAGCATGCGGAAGGAGTGATCGCGGAAGTAGCCGCAATCAGTCTTGTCGATCGCCTTGCCGTTGAGCGTCATGGTAAAGATCTCGGGAGTTTCGCACGCAAGGAACAGACGCGCGGGGACAACCTCTGCGTTAAAGGTGAACTGGCACTTGATGTCCACGCCGCGGCCCAGCTCGTAAGCTCTCTGCGCCACGTTGAGCACGCAAGCGTTCTCCTGCTGCAGCACGCCGTCAAACCAGTACGTGCAGGTATCCAGGGTCAGCGCGTTGTCGGTCATGGAAGCAACCTGCCAATCACCACACAGACACACTTCTGCAAGCGCGCGAGGAGCGGGTGCTTCTGCATGTGCAGTACCGTCATCCACCACGACAAGGCTGCCGTATGCGGGGAAGGTGTACGTGCCGAAGAAGTCAACCTTCTCGCCGGTTTCAATGTCAATGCCGTAGCTGCCTACCTTAAAGTTGGTGGGCTGGGGCTGATCGGTGCTGTTGACGAAGTAATACAGCTCAAAGCCGTCGTAGTAACGCTTGGTATACGTAATGTTGGGATTATCGATCAGATCCAGCGCCTCGACCTCTTCTACAGTGACAATCTTGCCGCCCTGTGCCTTGAATTCTGCAAGCAGCTTTTCGGTATAAGGCAGGTATGCGATATGCTTGGTCAGCACCACGGTGGAGTAGGACTGCTGCCCGATGACAAGCTTGCCGTTCTCTACCTTACCGTGACGCTCCATCATGATCTCGTCGCCCAGGTGGTACAGCACGTGCTTTGCATCCAGCTCGTTCATGACGCGGATGATATCATTGTTATACTCGCCAAGACCCGTGTTAGAGCCGCAGTTGAAGCTGATCCAAGCGGAGGTCTGGGGATGCATGACAAGGGTATCGTAACGGATCTCGCCCTCTGCCAGCATCATACCAATGCGGGACATTGCATCGTTGAACACCTTATAATCTGCCCACCAGGGCTGCTGGCAGTACATTGCGGGCGGATAGTCTCTCTTACGGATACCGCGCAGAGAATATCCCTCCAGGTGCTGGCACATGAGGTTAACACCGCGTACCATCATCCACTCGTAGTTTCTCTTAAGCTCCTCGTGGCCAACGTTGTGACCGCACAGCGCAAAGGTCTCGGAAAGGATCTGCTTCTTACCGGTCTGCGCTGCGGTGGAGCAAAGCTGCGCCATGGTCAGGCAGGGGTAAATGGGACGGCACAGCCAGTCCATACCCGGAATGTGATAGTATTCATAGTGGGGCATGCAAGCACCGTTACTGGTCAACTGCGCCTCCAGGGTTTCCTCCAGCACCAGGTGTCCGGTGTAAAGCAAGCCGTGCGCCTCGCACCAATCAAAGATCTGCTTATTATAGTTCTTGGAGAACAGCTCGGTAACCAGCTTCCAGAAGTTCATTCTGGTCTGCTGCCAGTCGCCTCTTTCGATAAAGAGCTCGATCAGGTGATCATAAATGGGCTCGCCGTACGCCTTTTCGTACTCCTCGGGCAGAATAAAGCTCCACGGAATACCGTTACGGGAGATCTGCGGCTCATCGGTAAAGAAGCCGTCGAAGGTGGTGCCGTACTTTTTGTAGTAGGGTTCGTAGATCTCGTTAATAAAATCTGCAATGACCTCACCGTCCAAGGTGTCTACGTAGAAGGGGTTGACCTCATAGTAGAAGCAGTAATTTTCAAAGCAGTAGATGACCTCGGGACCTCTGGGATCCTCCAGATCGGGCGTAAAGGTCTTAACGCGCAAATACTTCTGCTGGTATTTCAGACCCTT
>JAGBXH010000480.1 GCA_017629395.1 Clostridia bacterium
ATCGACCGCGCGATCAGGATCGGCGCGTGCAATATCTATCACGGCTGCGCGCACAATATGCTGCATGCGCGTGATGCCGACGCGCTGCGCGGGCTTTATAAATCCGCGTCCTTTGTCGTGCAGGCGATCGCCTATCGGCAAACAGGGCGTTACGTGCGCTCGCAATCCGAGCTGCTTGGCACGGTCGAACCCGAGGAGCAGGGAATCGTCAGCACCTTCCTGCACCTCAAGCGCGGCGGCGAGGTGGATTTTGATCCTATGTCCGAGGCGTTGTTTTCCTTTGCGGGCAAGTGGATCAAAAAAATATAAAAAATATAGTTTTTTTCAAAAAAGCGAACTTTTCGCATGATTTACTTGTTATAAAAAAGATTGTTTACAACGAAAAGAGCATCACCGACAAGACCTGTTCCGAATACAAGCTGTATTACAATTCTTACGGTGTATGTGAGATTCCCGACTACAATACGGGAGCACCGTAATCCTTTCGAATACAAAACCACGGCTCTTCTTGGGCTGTGGTTTTGCTTTTGCTTTACAAAAGGTTTTGGGGTTGTATATGAGCGAATTTCATGCAGTGCTTGCCGAGCCGATAATGATACCTTTCGTGCAATAATATGTATAAAGTGTTGACATTCAAAGGATAAAGTGGTATAATGTTGTATGTGTATACATTTTGAAAATGGAGAAGTGTAACGTCTCTTTCGAAATGCTTTTGATGCGAAAAATGATCATCTTTTCCGTACACGAAATATATTATGTCAGAGAAGGAGGGGAGCGGAATGAGAAGTATTCTGATGCGCGTTTTGCCGGTTGTCGGAAGCGTTCTGATCATGATCGGTGCGTTATTTTCCGGTTGGCTGGTTGCAACCGAGGAAGAGAGAAACGTGATCAACGTGCGTGTTAGTGAAGAGAATACGCAAACAGTTACCTTTGAAGGACTGCGTCTGGTCCCCGGTGATCAACGCGAGTATACCATCCTTCTTGACCGCTCAAAAACCAAGACGTATGACGTAAAGCTTGACTTTACGGAGGAAGAGGAACGAGAATTGAAGCATTACGTTCGTGCCAGGATCGTTGCCGATGGGCAGCCGATCTGTGACGAGCTGCTTGCAACGCTTGTTGAAGGTGACGACATCATTTTGCCTGCCTTAGGCGAAAAAGAAAAACAGACCGAGCTGACCATTGTTTACTACCTCCCTGCGGAGGTCGGGAATGAGGCGAAAAATGCGGAGGCAAAATTCCTTTTGCAGATTACCGCGAGCAATGAGTGAGGTAACGTATGAGTAAAATGAAAGCAAAAAAAATATTCAACGTAGCTGCCAACGTACTTTTATATGCGTTTTTGGTGCTCTGTATCATTACGGTCGTTATGACGATCGTTTCCAAAAAGAATTCCGGTGACGCGGTCGAGATTTTTGGATATCAAATGAGAATCGTTACGTCCGAATCCATGGCAGCCTCTGAGCACACGGACGTTTCGGAGTATCGCATCAAGAGTCTGCCTTTGCGCACAATGGTTTTGATCAAAACCGTGCCGGACGATCCCGCTCGCGCTGATGAGTGGTACAGAAGGCTTGAAAAGGGTGACGTGCTGACCTTCCGTTACGTATACGCTACGCAGGTCACCATTACCCACCGTATCTCTGAGCCGATCGTGGAAAAGGAAGACGGCTTTGTTATCAAGCTTGCAGGGGACAATAGAAGCAACGATAACGGCATGCTGTATCAGACCATTGATACCTCTATCCCCAACAACACCAATTACGTAATCGGTAAGGTGGTGGCTAAGTCTTACCTGCTTGGCGTGCTTATCAGCCTTTTGATGCAGCCGATCGGTATGGTGCTTGCCATTATTCTGCCTTGCTTTATGATCATTCTGCTTGAGTTTGCCAAGATCTTTAAGGTGCTGCATGCAGAAAAGGAAGAAAAGGCGCATGAGGAAAAGCTGCAAAAGGATCGTGAGCTTGACGAGCTGCGCCGCCGACTTGCCGAGCTGGAAAATCGCACGGCAGTGAATTCGGTAGACCAAAACGCTGAGGATAGGGAGGGCAAGTCGTAATGGATGCTCTCATGATCGTATATATGATCGTGTCGATCGTGTTTTCGCTGTTTTCCATTTCCTACGTAACGGCAGACGTGATCAGTGAGGTCGTACGAAAAAGGAAGAACGCACCGAAGCCCGAGCCCCAGCCCCACCCCCAAGCCCCCCCCCCCCCCCCACCCCC
>JAGBXH010000063.1 GCA_017629395.1 Clostridia bacterium
CGCCATTGCGCTGGAAAGCGACGGTGTGGCTTGCATTGAGCTGGCGAAATACGTTGCAGGCTCGGAGCAGGCGTTTGTTGCGCTGATGAATCAAAAGGCGCAGGAGCTGGGGCTGACCCATACGCATTTCGTCAATACCCATGGCTTACATGACGACGATCACTATACCACCGCGCGTGAGATGGCTGCCATTATGCGCTATGCCATGCAAAACGAGCTGTGCGCCAAGATCATGTCCACCGAGCGTTATAATGCAACGGGGCACTATCTCAAGAACGGACAGCCCGCAACCTATACCTTCTATTTCTCCCATAGCTATCTTGCCGATGCTTTGGGGAGATACCCCACGTATGCTTCGCAAGTGCCGATCGTGGCAGCAAAAACCGGCTTGGAAACGCAGGCAAAGTCCTGCCTTGCCTCCTATATTGTGGACAAGGACGGCAACGCCTACGTCTGCATAACGGGATATGCCTCGGGACAGCTTGCTTATATGGATGACCACGCGAGTCTGTATAATAAATACGCGAAATAAATTGATAGCTATACGGACTGCCGCACCATAGGGGCAGTCCGTGTCTTTTTAGCCCCCTTTCTCATATGATAAAGGAGAAAGGGAGGCGATATGATGTTACTTTACAAGCCCTACGACCGCACACGCGCGGTCGAATACGCGCGCCGCTGGGCGCGCTCGCGCAATCCGCTGTTTGTGAATTTCACGGGATATGGAGGGGATTGCACCAGCTTTGTGTCGCAATGCGTGCTGGCAGGCAGCTGCGAAATGAATTTTACGCCAACGTTCGGGTGGTATTACGTGTCCCCCACCGACCGCGCTCCCGCGTGGAGCAGCGTGGAGTCATTTTACGATTTTATCACGGGTGCGCCTGCATTTGCCATGGAGAACGGCGGCACGGGTCCCTACGGCAGAGAGGTTGGCAGGGCGGAAATCGTGCCCGGTGACGTGGTGCAGCTTGCCGATCGCGAGGGGGATTTTTATCACACGCTGATCGTGACCGAGGTGCGAGGAGGCGAAATTTTGATCGCTGCGCACTCGGACGATGCGCTGGACAGACGGCTGTCCTCGTACGTAAACGCCGCCTCACAGCGATTTATCCATATCGAGGGCGTGCGCGTGGAGGTAGAGGAAGATACTTGCTATTTTGATCTCTTGGAGGGCATTGCGCTCTCGGGCAAAGGCGTCACGCCGCCCGCGGACAGAGCGACTCCGCCGGAGTCGCAGTGATATGCTTCGGAAATGCCGAAGCGTGATATTCGCACTTCGTGCGAGTGATATATTCCGCATACTGCGGAATGTTGCGGTAGAAATTTGCAAGGCAAATTTCAATTTTTTATAAAAATTTTTCAAAAAAGTGAAACCAAACCAAAAAAATCCTGTCTTGATAGGTGAAGGACAAAAAGAGGTGAGAGTATGGAGGACAAAAAAATCGTAGAATTGTACTGGGCGCGAAACGAGGACGCCATCACGCAGACCTCGGTCAAGTACGGCGGCATGATGCACGCCACGTCCAAATCCATCGTGGGCTCGCACGAGGATGCCGAGGAATGCGTCAACGACGCTTACCTTGCTGCGTGGAATTCCATGCCGGAAAACCGTCCGACTTATCTTGGCGGGTACATGGCAAGGATCATCCGCAACATTTCGCTTAACCGCTACGACCGCAACCACGCTGCCAAAAGGCAGGGCGTGCAGGTGGTGTTTGAGGAGCTGGAGGGCTGCTTGACCGATTACAACACGCCCGAAGAGGAGTACGAGCAGGGGTGCTTGAAAGAGGTGCTGGACAACTTTTTGGAAAGCCTTGACGAGCAAAAGCGCGTCATCTTTCTGCGCAGGTATTTTTATACCGATTCCATTGCCGAGATCGCGCAGCGCATGCAAATGAGCGAGGGCAAGATCAAAAGCATTCTGTTCCGCCTGCGCGGACAGCTGGCGGCAACGCTAAAGGAGGCGGGCGTATGAACGGGCGCAGACTTTACGAAGAGATCGGCGGTGTGGACGAGCGGTATCTGCAACAGGCTGCTGCATACCGCGCAAGAAAGCAGGCTCCCGCATGGCGCGCGTTACTGATCGCGGCGGCTTTGACGCTGGTTGGTGCGCTGCTGCTTTGCACCATTGCCGCAAGCGTGACCATTGGCGTGCTTGTCGGTATTCTGGGAGAGGGTGAAGAGCCCACGCCTCC
>JAGBXH010000481.1 GCA_017629395.1 Clostridia bacterium
GACGGCAGAGAAGTCAAGGGGAGAGATTAAAAACCAAATCAAAAGGGACGCCAAAGGCTGGTTCTCATAAGGAAGTTTAATTTCTCCTTGTAGGGACAGGCGTAGCGAAGCGGCACGAGCGCAATGAATGACATGCCAGTGGCATGTCAGAACGCGAGTGTGACCGAGCCGCAGCGAGACCCTCGACTGTCCGCAAAGGTATAAATGCAACGCAGAAGACAAATATTAACCCCGACAGATTTTCAAGAGTCTGTCGGGGATTGTTGTACTGTTCGATAAATTTGAATTTAGCTAATAGACTGTTTTTGTTCGCCCAACCAAGAATAAACAAATTTCATTCTCTTGATAATAAGATTACATAAATCTAAATATGTTGAATCTTTGTATTTCTTTATTTTGAAACCTAATGGTTTGGTATTGCTATTGTGTGCCACTCCGACAAGTCCTCTTCCTATAGCGATATATACATCGCCATAGTGAAATTCGTCGCCAAAATGACCTTTCAAATAATATTTTTTGATACAGTCATCAACATCAATCTTATTATAATCACAATTATTGAATTCATTGAACCATTTAAAATTAATATTTGCTTTTTCTTCAGTGGTATTCAAAAAAACAATCGAAGCAGAAACAGTAATATAAGTTTCGTATTTATCTTTTGCCCATTGAATTATTTCAATACAATCCCCATGCCTCCTGTGATAAACAGCATATTTGTGCGTGGAATCGGCAATACTAAATCCTTTTTCTGCTAATTCTTTACCGACTTTATTTAGTAATAAATCTCTTATGTCCTTATTCATTGCTGCACTCCAATCCATCCAACAATTTTTTATTTATCGTTCTCCTTTATCGCCAGTTTCGCCTTTGTATTACAAAGGCATAGGGCAAAGCCCATACCCCTAAGGTTGCGCTACGGCGTATATAGGCTCCCTCCCGGAGGGAGCCTTTGGTTTGTGCGCCCCGAAAGCCTGTCTGATTTTCCTGACAAGCACTGCTTTTTTGGACACAAAAGCGAAGCCCCGCGTGAGGAGAAAGTTGGATTATGATGTCATCAAAGCTTTAAAATCCTCTTTTTCCCTGATAGGATCAAAGCAACGGTTATTATTCAAACAGCGAATGAAATCATCAACATCGGTTATATCTGAGTCTGTAATGGGATGCTCTTCTTCGATAAGTGAAAATAGCGGAGCTGTGAACTTTATTGTCTTTTGGTGATTTATTTTTGTCATTTCTTCCGCATGGTATCTTGCTTTTTTCAGTTCTTCTAATACACAGTCATATTGTTGTGTTTTGCAAAAGCAAAAGGCTTTGCTGATAGAATTGTATTGCAGAGTATTGTGATAATACTGGAAATTCCCGTCCGGAAACATAATATTCAGTATTTTTTCAACGGCATCATACACTTCTATCGAGTCTTGACCGAATTTTAGTTGGAAGAGAAAGCTATTTAACTTTGTATTTGTAAGGTGTTGACAATGCTTTTTCCTTTCTTCACCCTCCAAGCACCAACAAAGCAGCTCATCTCT
This sequence comes from Clostridia bacterium, assembly GCA_017629395.1. GTDB lineage: Bacteria > Bacillota > Clostridia > Oscillospirales > CAG-272 > SVQP01. The sequence goes on from JAGBXH010000481.1 coordinate 1,533, forward strand.
TTTCTCCTCGTCCTTTTCTAACATAGCATATTGCTTGGCTTCATCCTTTTTTTGATTACAGCTAAGTGCAAGAACGATTCCGAACAATGCTTTGGAATATAATTTTGAATCCTTGGTGTTATCCAAAACCAATTTATAGTGTTTTGCTGAACTTTCAAGCAAACGAGTATATTCACTATTATCCAAGGTCGGCATAGCAACATAATATTCTGCCGATGCCAACCATTCCACATATTCCATATTTCCAGGATATTCAGCAACCGCACGGAGGGCGATTTGATAATTCTTTTCTTTGTCGTCGTGTTCCCAATATTTGTGGAATGCTTCGTCAAATTCCGCTTTTCTCAAATCCTTTTGATATGTTTCCATACCAAGCAAATAATCGGTGGTTACGTTAAATAAATTGGCAAGCGGCGGTAATAAAGAAATGTCGGGCATAGCAACATCTGTTTCCCAACGACTGACTGCCTGCGGAGAAATAGAAAGAAGTTCTGCAAGATTTTCTTGTGTCATATTGGCTTCTTTACGAAGCGCTTTAATCGTTTGTCCAAATGTCATATGCATTCTCCTAAACATATTACTTGACCAGTCTGTGAGTATATTATAACAAAATTTTTTCCATTTGTCCACATCTCGTAAATTGAGAGAAAGTAAATCCAAAATTGAATTATGGCTAAAAACAATTGGTGCACTTGCTTTATCGCAGGTACACCAATGTGTCCCTTTTTTGATGCGCTTTACCCCTCGCGCTGCCTTTTTTGCATGTGCCGCCATGAGATAAAACCGTAGAGGTCGTTGACAAGGAAAGCGGAAAAGCACACGACGACCGAGATATAGGAGCGATCCGAGAACGAGGCGAGTACCCATAGCACCAGCAAAACGACGTCGTTAGCAGCGTAAATCAAGGCGAAATAAGGGCTGCGGCGCCAGGTCAGATAGGCTGCAAGAAAGCTGGTGGCAACCGAGAGCGTGCCGGGCAGCAGATTTGCCGTGCCGAGGGCGCGCAGCGGAAAATAGAATGCTACCGTGACGGCAAGCGTCAGCATAAGAGCGAGCAGCCAATCGCGCGGGCGCATGGTGGCAACCTGCACTTGGCTCTTTTGCCCCTTGTAGGGGTGGCGCAACCAGGAGATCAGCGAAAACAGCGCCATGGGCGCGGTCATGCCAAGATAGGTGATCATTTCGCCGTAGTAGGCAAAGGTCAGGGAAATGTAGCCGTAGAGCAGGGAAAAGAGGATCATGAGCACCTGCCCTGCGGGGTTGCCCTTGGCGCAAAGGATCAGCGAACTCACGCCCACAAGTGACGCGATCAGCGTCAGAGTGTCCGAGCTGTCGAACAGAAAAAAGCAAACGAGAATAGCAAGGCATGAGCCCGACCACAAGAGCCACTCGCCCACGGAGAAATATTGGATCAGTTTTCGCATAAAGAGCCTCCAAAAAAATAAGCATCCGCAGCGTATCTTCAAAGACCTAACGATACGCTTGCGAATGCATGCATATATATGCGCATTCGTTCTACCCGGTGGCAGACGTTTATTTTCCATAATTATAACACAGATTTTATCTGTTGTCAAGATCAAAAACGAGCGCGGAAGGGGCATGCCCCTTCCGCACCAATGTCATTAAGTTAAGAAACTGCCCACAACAGACGAGAGAACGGAACAGTCGTGTGCCAAAAAGGCGTCCCCCGAGGGGAAGCTGGCGCCGGAGGCGACTGAAGGGGAGTTGCGGGCAAAACGGCACGATTATCCGTTCGGGTATAATCGTTCAAGCCTAAACTTTCGCATTCCCCTTCAGTCGCTGTGCGACAGTGTCTCGCTGCGGCTCGGGCACACTCGCGTTCTGACATGCCACAGGCATGTCATTCATTACGCTCGCGCCGCTTCGCTACCCCCGGGGGACGCCTTTTTGGCGCGTACCCGCATTGTTTGGATGCCCGCTATGAGTTTTCCTTAACTTAATGACATTGCCTTCTGCGCGTATCATGTTATTCCTGCATAGCAAGATAGGTTTCCGCCATGTGAGCAGCAACGGCGCCGTCTGCTGCTGCGGTGACGACCTGGCGCAGCTCCTTTGTGCGCACGTCGCCTGCGGCAAACACGCCGTCGATACTTGTCTTGGTGCTCTCGTCCGCTATGATGTAGCCGTGCGCGTCAAGCGCAAGCTGCTCTGCAAACAATTCGGTGGCGGGCTGTCTGCCAATGCTGACGAACAAGCCGTCGATTTTGACCTCGCGCTCCTGCCCGCTTGTCAGATCGGTCAGCGTCACGGAGTCAATGCGCTTGTCCGCGTGCAAGGCGGTAACGGTGGAGTTCCAGCAGAATTCCACGTTTTCGGCACGCATCAAGGGCGCGTGATAGATCTTGGTGGCGCGAAGCGTATCTCTGCGGTGTACAACGATGACCTTTTCGCAAAGGCCCGAGAGGTAGAGCGCATCGGATGCAGCGCTGTTACCGCCGCCCACGACCATCACGGTCTTGCCCTTGTAAAATCTGCCGTCGCAATGTGCGCAGTAATGTACGCCTCTGCCGATCAAGCCTTGCTCACTCTCCAGCCCCAGGGGACGGGGGGAAGCACCCGTGGCAATGATGACGGTTTTGCCAAGATATACTCCGTCGGTGGTAACTACGCGCTTGACTGCGGGGGCAAGATCCACCTCGGTAATTTCCGCATACGCGCTTTTTGCGCCAAAGCGTTCTGCACCCGCTGCCATTTTCATGCCCAGCTCAATGCCGTCAACGCCTGCGTCAAAGCCGGGGTAATTGTCAATGATGTCGGTGGGTGCCATCTGTCCGCCGGGGCAGATCTTTTCAATCACCAGCGTGTCAAGCCCTGGGCGCGCGGTGTAAAGCGCGGCAGAGTAGCCCGCAGGGCCGCCACCTAAGATGAGTACGTCGTAAATGTGTTCCATAGATCAAAGCAGTGCCAGAATGCCAGCCTTGGGGCGTGCGCCGGTTGCCTGGTTTGC
>JAGBXH010000482.1 GCA_017629395.1 Clostridia bacterium
AGGGGGTGAGCATGCCGCCGAGATTTGCGGCAATGTTCTGCATGATGAATACGAACGCCATGTACTTCTGCATGTGAGTAAAGGTCAGCACGAAGTAGCCAAGCGGCAAAAAGGTCAAGAGTGCCATGTCGTTGCTGATCAGCATCGAGCCGATAAAGGTCACCCATACCAGCGCCAGCACCGCCATACGCAAAGAGCCCGTGCATTGCACGATCTTGCGCGAGAGCACCGTGAAAAAGCGAATATTCTTGAGCGCGCACACCACAGCCAAGGTACAGAACAGACAAGTCAGCGTCTTAAAGTCAAAATACGACAAATAAGCCGCGTCCGGCGGCACGATGACAGCCGTGACGGCAGCACATGCGGCAGCGATCAGCAGCACCGCATTCTTCTTGCCGAATGCACCGATCTTGCGCAGCGTGTCTTGTGGATGTGCAACAAATCTGGGAAGCGTTCTTTGTTGAATCATAACAAATTCCTTTCACCCTGTAAAATTCCGCAACGAGAGAAATTATACTACACATGGTATGCACTTGTCAATAGATTTTCCATAAAAAAACAAAAAACACCCGCGCGTCTTGCGACACGCGGGTATATTTGCTTATGTAAGAAGATTACTCAGCGTCGGTAGCCTCTGCTACTTCCTCTACGGGAGCAGCCTCAAGCTCAGCCTTAGCCTCTTCCAGCAGAGCGCGGATGGACAGGTTGACCTTCTGCTTCTCGTTGTCAATGCCAACGATCTTAGCGTCAACGATCTGGCCGATCTCAAGTACGTCAGCGGGCTTAGCGATCTTGGTCATAGCGATCTGAGAAATGTGGATCAGACCGTCTACACCGTCAACGATCTCTGCAAATGCACCGAAGGGCATCATGCTGACGATCTTAACGCTTGCTACGTCACCCTCAGCATAGGTGTGGGTGAATACGTACCAGGGGTTGGTCTCTGCGGTCTTGTAGCCCAGAGAAATTCTCTTCTTCTCCTTGTCGAAGCTCTTAACGAATACGGTCAGAGTATCGCCGATAGCAACAACGTCAGCGGGAGACTTGATTCTCTTCCAGGACAGCTCGGATGCGTGAACCATACCGTCAACGCCGCCCAGATCAATGAACGCACCGTAGGTGGTCATGCTCTTCACAACGCCGGTGTAGGTCTTGCCTTCCTCGATCTCGTTCCAGAAAGCTTCCTCTTTTGCCTTGCGCTCAGCTCTCTGCACCATGGTAATGGAGCCCTTAGCCTTCTTACCCTCACGGATCTCGGTAATTCTCAGCTTAACGCCGGTGTTCATAAGAACGTTCAGATCGCCGTCCTTGGGAACGCCGGTCTGGGATGCGTGTACGAACACGCGGTTGCTGTCAACGGAAACGATGACGCCACCCTTAACGACTTCGACAACAGTGCCCTCCAGCACTTCCTCGGAGTCCTTAGCTGCAACGATTCTGTACCAGTTCTTGTCAGAATCAACGCGCTTCTTGGAAAGTTCAGCAACTCCCTCGATGTCGCTGACACGAATGACAAAGGCATCTACCTTGTCACCTCTGTGGAATCTGTCAGTCAACTTTTCGGGAGAATCATCAACTTGCTCGGCCTTGATGTAACCCGTAACGCCTGCGCCGAGGTCCAACTGGATCTCTGCATCGGTAACGTATTCAACGGTTCCGGTAACGACATCTCCTGTATTTAAAGTTTTGAGTGATGATTCCAACAGCTCTTCAAAGTTTTCAATAACTTCGCTCATGGTTTTTTCTACCTCCTCAATTATATCGCGCGGTGTTGAGGCACCTGCCGCGATCCCCACCCTTTGGTGAGTAAACGGTCCATACGCAGAAAGCTGTGCGGCACTTTCAACCATAAAGGTCTCCGGGCACGCGCTCTTGCTGATATGGTACAGTTTTGTCGAATTTGAACTGCTCCGACTACCGATGACAATCATGCAATCACACGCTCCGGCAAGGCTTGCAACCTCTTTCTGGCGAATTTCCGTGATACTACATATTGTATCAAAAATTATCGGATTTGTATATAGTTTTTTGATAAATTCTTTCGTTTTTATCCACTCGCCTAATTTTTGTGTTGTTTGTGCCACAACAATTGGTGATTTTGCACATATACTTTGCCACTTTTCCGCTGTCAGCAGGCGTTCCAGCTCATCCGCATCCGAAAAAACGATCTTTTCGCCCTCGAAACGCGATAAAAAGCCCACCACCTCGGGGTGATCCGCAGCACCCAGCACGAACAGCACGTTGTCGGGAGAATTGTGCATGTCTACGATATCGTGGATCTTTTTGACAAACGAGCAGGTGCAATCCACAAAGAAAAAGTGCTCGTTTTGCGCATGACAGCGCAGCAGCAGGGCTTCGGTCTCTTTGGTCATGCCGTGCGCACGCACAAACACCTTGACGGGTGCGTCGGCTGTCGCTTCACCGCACAGCCGCTCGATATCCTGCTCCCCGATCACACCCACGCCCTGCGCGGCAAGACGCGCAACGTAAGTGTCATTATGGATCAACTTGCCGAGCGTAAAGATCCGCATGCCCGGAGCGCGACTTGCAATCTCACGCTCCACGGCGTCGGCGGCTCTGCCCACGCCAAAGCAAAAGCCTGCGTGCTTGGCGACGATGACCTCACGCTTCATGAGTTTTTCCCTCTTGTTGTCTGAACTCCTCGCCCAGCGTGCATATGCGGTCAAACACCTTTTCGGTAATGGCGGTATATTCCGCCGTGCCCGAAAGCCCCTCGCTGTACTCCTCGTACTTCATGGGCTTGCCCACCACGATATCCACGCGGCGGCCGAACTGATATTTGTAGTCAGGCATGCACAGACAGCACGGCAAAATGGTCGCGTGCGTGCGCGCAGCGATCATGCCGATGCCGTGGCGCACCTCGGTTTCTCTTGGATTGACGCCCGGATTGCGGTGTCCCTGCGGAAAAATACCCACGCACTTGCCCTGCTCGAGCAGCGCAATGCTGCGCTTGATGGCGGAAACGTCCCCTGCCTTACGATCAACGGGAAACGCGCCCAGACTTTTGAGCAGCCCGCAAAGCAACGGGATTTTAAAAAGCTCCTTTTTCGCCATAAAATGCGGCTGCTGACGGCGCATTGCACCGCAAAGGAAAATGGGATCGGAAAACACGGTATGATTTGCGCAAATGATATAAGGCCCTTCGGCGGCATCGGGTTCGTTTTCCGCCCCGTGCACGTGCGTACGCGTCACCAAAAAGAACGGCAGACGCACCACGCCTCGGAAAATCGTATAAAACTTGCCCTTCATATCACAGATCATTCAGCTTGTCGCCAAGCTTTTCCTTGATAAATTCGTACAGGGCGTTCAGGCTTTCTTCAAACGTCAAGCCTGAGTTATCGTACATGATCGCATCATCCGCAGGGATAGCGGGAGCAATTTCTCTGCCCGCATCCTGTGCGTCACGCGCCACCATTTCCTCCATGACCTGCTCAAAGGTCACGTTCTGCCCCTTCTCGATCAGCTCCAGATATCTGCGCTTTGCGCGGGTCTCGGGAGAGGCTGTCATAAACAGCTTGAGGTCAGCATCGGGCAGGATGACCGTACCGATGTCTCTGCCGTCCATGATCACGCTGTTCTTGCGTGCGATATCCTTCTGGGTCTCCAAAAGGAAGGCTCTGACCTCGGGAATTTTGGAAACGCCCGAGGCATACATGGAGATCTCGGGCTCGCGGATGCGTTCCCCGGGATTGGTGCCGTTAAGATAAATATTCTGCACACCGTCCTCAAACCTGACCTCAATGTGGATCTCGGACAAAAGAGATACAACGGCAGCGGTATCCTCATAAGAGTATCCGTGATCACGCACGTAAAGTCCCACGGTGCGGTACA
>JAGBXH010000483.1 GCA_017629395.1 Clostridia bacterium
GGAGACCGGCATCAAAATGGCAATTCACATGGACGATCCGCCTTGGGATATTTTCGGTCTGCCCAGACTTCTGGTGGATGAGCCATCGATCGACCGTTTCCTTTCCATGGTCGATCACCCCTGCAACTGCCTGACGCTTTGCTCGGGCAGCTTGAATGCAAATCCCGATACCAACGTAGCAGCCATTGTGCGTAAGCACTGCGACCGCATTGCGTTTGCGCACATTCGTAACGTCAAGCACTTCGAGAACGGTGACTTCTCCGAGGCTTCCCACCGCGATTGCGACGGTGACACGGGTATTCTGGATATTCTGAAGGCTTACCACGATTGCGGCTTTGACGGCTACATCCGCCCCGACCACGGCAGACACCTGTGGGGAGAGGGCCCCGGTACGGTACGCCCCGGTTACGGACTTTACGACCGCGCACTTGGCATTATGTACATGCTGGGCGTTTGGGACATGCTTGATAAATTGGAGGAAAAATAATATGATCAACTTACCTTTGAAAATAGACTATACTAACAAAGTTGTTGTCATTACAGGCGCAGGTGGATTGATCTGCGGCGCAATGGCACGCGCATTTGCACAGTGCGGTGCCAAGGTGGCTGCGCTTGACCTTAATCTTGATGCAGTAACCAAGCTTGCCGACGAGCTGACCGCAGAGGGCTTTATCTGCAAGGGCTACAAGGCAAACGTGCTGGATCCTGCGGCTCTTGAAGAGGTGCACGCGCAGGTGCTTGCCGATCTTGGCAAGTGCGACGTGCTTGTCAACGGCGCAGGAGGCAACAACCCCAGAGCAACAACCTCTAACGAATACCATCACGAGGCAACGCCCCAGGGTAAGTCCTTCTTTGATCTGGATGCAGACGGTGTTGACTTTGTATTCAAGCTCAACTTCCAGGGTACGCTGCTGCCCACGCAGGCGTTTGCCAAGGATATGCTGGAGACGGGCGGATGCATCCTCAATATTTCTTCCATGAATGCCTATACCCCCTTGACCAAGATCCCCGCATACTCTGCTGCAAAGGCAGGTATTTCCAACTTCACGCAATGGCTGGCAACGCACTTTGCAGGCACTAACATCCGCTGCAACGCCATCGCTCCCGGCTTCCTGGTTTCCGCACAGAACTACTCTCTTCTTTTTAACGAGGACGGCACACCCACCGCAAGAAGCGCAAAGATTCTGAACGGCACTCCCTGCCACAGATACGTACAGGCTGAGGAGCTGCTCGGTGCAACGCTGTTCCTTTGCGACGACAAGAGCGCATCTGCCATTACCGGTGTTGTGCTTCCCATCGACTGCGGTTTTGCTGCATATTCCGGTGTGTAATCATAAGGAGTAAGGATTATGGAAAAATATATTCCCGTAGTAGTCATCAAGGAGCTTTCCGAAACCGATAAGATCATGACTGCCCTGAAAAACAACGGCATCAACTGTGCTGAGATCACCTTCCGTACCGCTTGTGCGGCAGAGGCGATCGCGTATGCGGCTGCCAACTATCCCGATATGGAGATTGGCGCGGGCACGGTCATCAACGCAGCGCAGTGCGAGGCAGCACTTGCTGCAGGCGCTACCTTTATCGTTTCCCCGGGTCTTTCTCCTTCCGTTGCCAAGATCTGTAACGAGCGCGGTATTCCTTATTATCCCGGCTGCGTCACGCCGACCGAGATCATGGCTGCGCTTGAGTTGGGTATTACCACAGTCAAGTTCTTCCCTGCAAACGTATATGGTGGACTAAAGGCTCTGAAAGCACTTTCCGCTCCTTTCCCGCAGGTCAAGTTTATTCCCACGGGCGGTGTTGATCGCTCTAATATCGATGAATTTTTGGCATTCGATAAGATCGCCGCGATTGGAGGCAGCTTCTTTGTCAAGGAATCCCTTGACAAGCTGGAGGCAGGAAAATGATCTCTCCCGGCAAGGAAACGCTTTTATTGCTTGAAGATTTAGAGCGCCGCATTGACCCCGAAACGGAGGAAGATTTCAAAAATCAATGGCGAGATTTTCTTTACGGTCGGTTTGAAGGTGACATCTTTACCCCCAAGCGCAAAAAGCTTTCATCCCCAGGCATCTCGTTACCAAGCATCAATATCAACGATGCCATTGAGGATTACGACCTGATGCTGCAAATGCAGCTGTCGAGCGTTTCTGCGTTTCTGAATACCGAAACGCTAAGCCCTTGCCTGCGTGCCAATTACGGCACGGGCATCTTGAGCTCACTTTTTGGTGCGGAGCTGTTCATCATGCCACGTCATATGAATACGCTGCCAACGACCAAGCCCTTTGACGATCCGGGTATCTTTGCAAAATTGATTGAAAACGGCATCCCCGATCTGCATAGGGGTCTTGGTGAAAAGGTATTTGCTTTCGGTGAATATGCAGCAGAGCTGCTGGCAAAATACCCCAAGGTACAAAAGTATGCAGTCATGTATCACCCCGATTTGCAAGGTCCTTTGGATATTTGTGAGTTGCTATGGGGTTCGGAA
>JAGBXH010000484.1 GCA_017629395.1 Clostridia bacterium
AAGTGGATCCTCAAGACGGTTTGGGGCGTAGGCTATAAGTTCGAGCTGTTAGGCTGAGGCACGCTTCGTGTTTAAGAGTCTGTTTTTTAAGTATATCACGGCGTTTATGCTGATCATTGTGGTCAGCTTTATGCTGCTGATCGTGATCATCGGTAATATCATCAACGGGTATTCCGAGCAGGTCAAGACCGAGCTGATCACCAATTCAGCCGCCGCTGCATATGCTTACGTGGACGGAAGCTATCAAAAGGATATGCCGTTTTCGCAATATATTGCCGAGAACGAGCATCCCACCGCAGAAATTTTGCAGGCATTGACCGTCAATGCGGACGGCATTACCATTCTCATCGCCGATGCAGACGGTACGTTGCTGATCGGGCGCGGCGTTGAGCAGCAGCTTTTTGAGCAAGGTAAGCTGCTGCCGCTGGCGGATATGGAGCTTGTGCTGGCAGGACAATCCGTGCAGGGGTCCGATACCTTTGCCGGTATGCTTTCCAAGCCGCACGTGGTGCATGCCTATCCCATGATCTATGAGAATGACGTATACGGCGTGCTGCTTGTCTGTGCGGACTCTTCGGATTGGATGGATCTGCGCGATTCCACCGTACAGGTCATTATGGCAGCCAGCCTTTGGGTCATGCTGGCGGCTTTGATCGCATTCTATTTTATTACCGAGCGCATTATCACGCCGCTCAAGGAGATGAGCCGCGCGGCAAAAAGCTTTGCGGCAGGTAAATTTGACGTGCGCGTGCCTGTGCACGGAAGCGACGAGGTGGCAGAGCTTGCAACCGCGATGAACAATATGGCACAGTCGCTTGAAGCACTGGACAAGATGCGTACCTCGTTTATGGCAAACGTGTCGCACGATTTGCGCACGCCCATGACCACCATATCCGGATTTATTGACAGCATCTTAGAGGGGGCGATCCCCGCAGAGCAGCAGAGCTATTATCTTGGGATCGTGTCCGAGGAGGTTAAGCGTCTTTCACGCTTAGTCACGCAGCTGCTGGATCTGTCTCGCATTCAGGCGGGCGACCGCAAATTCGTGTCCGCTCCGTTTGACGTTTGTGAGGTTTCACGCTTGATTTTGATCTCGTTTGAGCAAAAGATCGACGAAAAACGGTTGGACGTGGAATTTGAATGCGACGACGAGCATTTGTTTGTGCTTGCAGACCGTGATGCGATGTATCAGATTGTGTATAATCTGATTGACAATGCGGTAAAATTCTCAAGAGAGGGCGGTGCCTTGCGCATTTGCCTTGACCGCGTCAAAAAGGGGCAGAAGATCCGCGTGCGCGTTTACAACGAGGGGCAGGGCATTGCGAAAGAGGATCTGCCTTACGTATTTGAACGCTTTTATAAGAGTGATAAGAGCAGAGGCCTTGATAAAAAAGGTGTTGGGCTTGGACTTTACATTGCCAAGACTATTATTGAAGCCCATCACGAGAGTATATCGGTTGACAGTGTAGCAGGCGAGTGGTGTGAATTCACCTTTACGCTGCCCGAGGTAAGTGCTCCCGAAAAGGAATGAGAGGGGGAGAAGACATTGGAAGAAAATCGTGAACAAATTCCCGAACAAAATAATCAACTACAACAAAGCAACGAACAAATCCCCGAAAAAGACGGGGAACAGCAAATAGCGCCCGAGCAGGCGATTGAGCAAGAGCCGGCAGAGCAGGTATCTGCAGAGCAGATGGCAGAAAAGATCTTTGACGCGAATGAGGCGCAAAAGCCGGAGGGCGCGTATCAATACAGATGGAATTACGAGGAGCAGCGTGCGGCGGACCTTGCGGGACGATCCAAAAAGCGCGTACGTAAATGGGGCATTTTGGTGTATGCCTTGACTATGACTGCCGTTTTTGTATTATGCTTCAGTGTTCTCGTGGGTGTGTTGATCCATGACGTGCTGACATCACCTGCGGGTGGTGGCAATCAGGTCATTCAGGGCGGCGTTTCGGGCGACGTGACGGTGGTCGGCGGCGGTGACGAGCAGACCATTGAGCTGACAGCCTTGGAGTCCGTGCGCAATTATACGGTGGTCATTGTTGCCAAGGGGAACGATGGCTCCAGTACGGGTACGGGCTTTGTCCTGACTGAGGACGGTTATATCGCAACCAATTACCACGTGATTGCGGATATGCATACCATTACGGTTAAGTTTTACAACGGTACGGCTGCAATTGCCACGGTCGTAGGCTTTTCCGAGATTGATGACATTGCCGTCATTAAGGTCAATGCAACCGGTCTTTATACCGCAAGCCTTGGCAGCTCTGCCAAGGTGAAGGACGCGCAGAACGTGTACGCCGTGGGTACGCCTGCCGGTGAAGAATACGCCTGGAGCGTGACCAAGGGTATCGTTTCCTTTGCACAAAGAGAGGTCAAGATATACGACGACGAGGGAATTCTGGCAAAGAAAATGAAGCTGATCCAGACCGATACCCCCGTCAATCCCGGTAATTCGGGAGGACCGCTTGTCAATTCGGACGGTGAGGTGCTGGGTATCATTACCTTAAAGCTATCGGGACAGTATGAGAACATGGGCTTTGCGATCCCCATTGACGGCGCGATGGTGCTGATCAATAATATTATCGAAACAGGTGAGCCGGGCGAGTCGCCTATTACCACCAAGCGTCCCTTGATCGGTATTGTGGGTGTCGGAGTTGAGGCAGGAAAGTATTACGTTAACGTTCCGGGGGAGAACAAAATCCAGGAGATCACTCCCGAGGACGCCGCAGCCAATCCCGACGTTGCATTTTATGCGCCTTATACCGGTGTCTGGGTGCAGAGCACCACGCCGGGACTTGACGCTTCGAATAAGCTCAAGCCCAATGATATCATCGTCATGGCGGACGGCAAAGAGCTTAAGAGCATTTATGATCTGATGGACGTCATCAACGAGCACGTTGGTGGTGAAACGGTGCAGATCACCTATTACAGAAACGGCGTTGCCAATATCGTGGACGTAGAGCTTGGCTACGCAGAGTAAATTTTTCAAAGGAGTAAAATATGGCTTGGGACTTATGGCTTTTTGAGCATATTGGCGCATGGGACTATCTGATTCGCGTTGTAGTCGCGTGCCTGTGCGGCGGACTGATCGGTCTTGAGCGAACCAAACGCCTCAAGGAGGCAGGCATACGCACCCATATCATCGTGGCACTCGGTGCGACCTTGATCATGGTGGTATCCAAATACGGCTTTTCCGACGTTGTGGGGGCGGATGCCTCGCGCATTGCCTCCAACGTCATCACCGGCGTCAGCTTTTTGGGCGCGGGTGTCATCTTCGTGCGCGGCGGCTCGGTCAAGGGCTTGACCACCGCGGCGGGCATCTGGGCAACGGCTGCCATCGGACTTGCACTGGGCGCGGGTATGTATACCATCGGTGTTCTTGTGACAGTGCTGATGATCCTTTTGCAGATCGCGCTGCACAAGTTTTTACCGGGTGACATGCAGTCCTCCAGAGAGCTTTTGCTGGTGATCTCCAAGGACTATCATACCGTGATGCCTAAGATCCGTCAAAGACTTGGCGAGATGAAGGTGCTGGTCAGCGGTGTGGAGATGGAAAAGCTGGAAAACGGAGACGTGCGTGTGACGTTGGACGTTCGCTTACATAAGGACAACGTCAGCGACGAGCTGCTTGACCTCGCGGATGAATTCCCCGAGATCAAGTCGATCGTGCTGTAAATAAAAGTTATGGAAGAAAAGGCAAAAAAGTATCACGAAGTAGTTGTCAAAGATACGATTGTGGAGGCATTACTGATTATAGAAGGTCTTGCTGACATAGAGAACAAAAAACTATCGATGGCAATGTTGTAAAAGCAAGAGCAATTCAAAAATATGGTTTTGATTCGTGAAAAGAGCAAGGGGCAATGTCTGCCCCTTGTTTTTTCAAAAAAACCTTGACATTGACCCTGCGTCAAGTGATATAATAACTATGAAAGGGGGCGATGCACATGGCTTTGCTTGACATTAACGCGGTGTGTCAAATGCTTGGAACCACCTCGCGCACGTTGCGCTTTTACGAGGAAAAGGGGATTATTACAAGCACCGAGGTTCCGTTTTGCTCGCGCAGACATTACAGCACCGAGCAAATAGAACATATCAAGAAGGTGCTTGTGTTGCGCGCGCTGGGTTTATCGGTTGCGCGAATCAGCAAGCTTCAAGAGGGAAATGTGGAGCTTTCCGCCGCCATACTGGAGCACAAGGCGGAATTGATTGCATCTATTGTAGCCAAATCCAAGGAACTGCGTATGCTGGACGATGCACTTGCTACCATAGAAAAGGGTGGAAATATCTACGACCCGGCGGATCATACGTCCGTGACGCGAGGCATGCGATTGGATATTGCACGCAGCTTTATCGAGCTGTTTATCAAGGGCGAGTACGACGCTTGCTTTGCGTATTTTTCGGATATGCTACAGGAATATATGCCACTAACGGCGTGGAAACGCGTGGTAGGTGACACAATCAAGCCACTTGGAGAATTTTTGCATATGAAAGAGATTGCATGCGACAAAGATGTAAAGAATGTCATATACTGTAGTTTGCAATATGAAAAATTGGGGCTATGTATAAAAATTGTGTTTCACCGAGATAAAGTCCACGGTATTTGGCTCAATTATGAGCTGTGATGAGGAGATATTATGAAAAAGAGAATGCTTTGCTGCGTGCTGTGTAGTGTGAGCGCGATGCTTGCATCATGTGAGGTACATTGGGGCGAAAAAAGTGCGGACGTGCCGTGGTGGCTGATTGTGATCCCGACTGTCGCGTTTTTGATCGTTGTACTGTATTTTGTTGGCAAGCATTTGTCTTCCAAGGAGCACGTTTGCCCACGGTGTGAAAAAAGCTTTTATCCCAAATGGTGGCAGGTTGCCTTTACGGTACATAAAAACGGAGAGGGAGTGCTGCGCTGTCCGCATTGTAAAACAAAGGGCTTTTGCCGCGTGTCCCACAAGGAAGATTGGGATGTATGGTGAGCGAGAAAGGAGAATGATATGTGGTTTTGGTGGACAATGCTGGTGTGTGATCTGCTTATTCCGCTTAGTATGATCATTGCCGGTTGGATGATGTGGAAGCATACCCCCAAGCGTATCAACCGTTGGTACGGTTACAGAACCGCTCTTTCAATGAAAAATGAGCAAACCTGGAAGTTTGCTCATACGCATGCCGGAAAGATATGGTGCGTCATGGGGATCGTGATGTTGATACCAACGATCTTGGCGTTTATTCCGTTTTATCACAGTTCCACCAATGTTGTGGGAATTGTCGGATTGATCGTTACAACAGTCCAGGTAATTGCATTGATTGCCTCTGTATTTCCAACAGAAGTAGCGCTTGCGAGAAATTTTGACGAGAATGGTGAAAGAAAACCTGAATAAAGACAAAGCAGAAGCCTTGATCAAAGACTTCTGCTTTTTCGTATCTATTACCCCACGAACGGGTTGAGCTTTGCCGCGTCCTTCATACCGAAGATGACCGATCTCGGCTTTTTGGACTTGAAAATCGCAGAGCCTGCGACGATGACGTTTGCGCCTGCACCGGTGCAGTAGCCCACGTTGTCGGGATTGATGCCGCCGTCTACCTCGATATCCAGCTTCAAGCCCTGCTCCATAGCGTATCTGCGCAGCACGCGCACCTTGTCAAGC
>JAGBXH010000485.1 GCA_017629395.1 Clostridia bacterium
CAATGTAGTGCCAGAACCAGCCCTTGTGGGGGTTGCGCAGGGGCGTCTTGTCATCCACAAGCAGGCGCAGATCCACGTAGTTCTTGCGCACGAATTTTTTGTCTGTCATAAAGCAAAGCGTTTGCGCCTCGCTTCCACCGGGGGCGTCAATGATGTTCGGGAAATCGGACATGATACGATCCTCCTTATATGGATTTTCTTTGGCTTTATGATACCATACATATATAAAATTGTCAATATTGAATAAACGAATTGGCGCTGCGCACTTGCAATTTGTTTGTATCTATGATACAATGAATACAATCAAACCGTTTTGGAGGTTACAGTATGAGAGAGGCAAAATGGATCTGGTATCCCGGAGATTACGAGCTGTATCACAGCATCAAGCTGCATGCCCGCCGCGAGGAGTTCGGCTGCGAGTATCCCACCTTTTGGGCACTTGCCACGCCTTACCCCAACGTGCGCTTTTTCAAGAGCTACCATGCGGACGAGGCGGACACCGTGCGCTTTGTCACGCGCGCCAAGGGGTACGTGATCGTAGACGACAGACGCTTGCCGGTCAACGAGGACGTTGTGCTGCCTGCGGGGGATCACAACGTCATGGCGGTGCTGCTTGCCACAAATGGGCTGCCCAGCCTTTACGCAGACAGCAAATACTTAAAGACCGACGACTCCTGGATTGCCGATCACATGATCGTGACCGTGCGCGTGCCTGCGGTTTGCACGCCCGCCTATACCGACGCTGCGGATAACCCCGAGGAATTTTGCTTTGCGTATCAGCGCCTTGATGCCGTCAAAACGGTCAAGACCGAGCAGGGCACGCTGTATGATTTTGGGCGAGAAACCTACGCGCTTTTGCACATCGAGGGGGCGGATGCACAAAGCGAGATCCGCGTGACCTACGGGGAATCGCGCCAAGAGGCTTTGGATCATGCAGAGGCACTCATCCGCGAAACCTTGCAGGGACAGAGCGATTACGTGCGCCCCGGTCGCGCATTTCGCTACGTTTGTGTGCAGGGCGCGGACAAAGCGCGCGTGTGGGCGGATTACGAATATTTGCCGATCGACGACGTGGCAACTTTTAGCTGCAACAAAAAGAACGTCAACAAGATCTGGGAGATCTGCGCGTACACCTTGCACCTCAATTCGCGCGAATTTTTCCTGGACGGCATCAAGCGCGACCGCTGGTGCTGGTCGGGAGATGCGTACCAATCCTACATGGCAAACCGCTACCTTTATTTTGATCCCGAGATCACCAAGCGCACCATCATTGCGCTCTTGGGCAAGCCCCCCTACGAGCAGCATATCAATTCGATCAACGATTATTCCATGTATCTCATCATCGGCGCGTACGAATACTATTTTGCTACGGGGGACGCGCAGTTTATTAGTCTGTACTTTGACCGCCTGCACGCGCTTTACGAGTTTATCGTGGGCAGACTGGACGAGCAGGGATACGTTTGCTACCGCGACGGTGACTGGATCTTTATCGACTGGTCGGATATGGACAAGGGCGGTCCGCTTTGTGCCGAGCAGATCCTGCTTTGGCAATGCCATAAGTGCATGGCAGAGCTGTGCGCATTGGTCGGCAAGGACGGCGCTGCATACAAAAAGGCGGCTGACGCGCTGCAAAAGCGCGTGATGCAGGATTATTGGCGCGAGGAGCGCGGTGCGTTTATCGATTGCCATACCACGGGCAAGGAGAACGTCACGCGTCACGCCAACATTTTTGCCATTATGTACGGCTTTGTGTCGCACCGCCGCGCGCAAAAAATCGTGCGCTGCGTGCTGGAAAACGATGCCATTACGCAGATCACCACGCCGTATTTTGAGTTCTTTGAGCTGGGCGCCTTGTGCATGATGGGCAGGCTGAAGACTGCGCAGAAAAAGATCGAGTCCTATTGGGGCGGCATGGTTGCCCTTGGCGCGACCTCAATCTGGGAGCAGTATTTGCCCGAGCAAAAGGGAATCGAGCACTACGGCATGTACGGCATGAAGTACGGCTGCTCGCTTTGCCACGCATGGGGCGGCGGACCGATCTACCTCTTGGGCAGATATTGCCTGGGCGTCTATCCCACCGATATCGGATATAAGACCTTTGCGGTGCAGCCCGATCGCGGACTTTACCGTCACGTGGACGGCACCGTGCCGCTGCCCGAGGGGCACAGCGTGCGCGTTAAGATGGATGCGCATTCCTGCACCGTTACCGCCACCCGCGCAGGCGGCACGTTGATCCTTGGCGGAAAGCAATATAATATTCCTGCAGATAGGGAATTGACGGTTGAATTTTAATGTAAAAGATAGTCCCGTAGGGCTGGTTTCACTACTGATTTTTGGGACAGTCCCTTAACTATTTTTTGTGAATAGTTGCCGCAGGCGCTGGCGATCACTGATCGCCCCTACAAGTGTCTATGTTGTGGCTTTAATACGTGAAGCCCAAACACAAGCAGCTGTAGGGGCGATCAGTGATCGCCAGCGCCTGCGGCAACTATATATGAAAGCATGTTCATAAACAACAGCTGCTTTGGAAAAGACGCTTTTCCCGCTATTTATGCAGCACCATGGTTCAGCCCTTTTTTCGTTGTTTTTTTGTGCGTGTATTTTTTTATGGCAATCTCCGCATACTAATCAAAAAAAGGAGATTTGCCATGATTGAACAAGATACCATAAAATTATTGCGCGAATGTGATGCGGGTGTCAAGATGGGTGTGTCCAGCATCAAGGAGGTGCTGGATAACGTCAAATCCGACAAGCTGCGCGGCATTCTCGTAGGCAGCCTGCGCGAGCATGAGGAGCTGGACAAGGAGATTCAAAAGGGGCTGGACGAATTCGGGGACGAGGGAAAGGACCCAAATCCCATGGCAACAAGCATGTCGTGGATCAAAACCAACGTCAAGCTCATGATGCACGAGTCGGACAAAACCGTTGCCGACCTGATGACCGACGGCTGCGACATGGGCGTCAAGTCGCTTTCAAAGTACCTCAACCAGTACAAGGCTGCCGACGAGCGCAGCAAGGACATTGCCAAAAAGCTGATCAAGATCGAGCAGCGCCTTGGTGACGATATCCGAGGATATCTGTAAAGAAAAAGGGGCTGATTGCGCAACTTCTCATAAGGAAGTTGCGCAGTTTTATTCGCCTACGGCGAGTGATATTGCCTCGCAGTGGTATTCGGCTCACGCCGAGTGATATTTGCTTCGCAAGTTTTGTAGGCGAATAAAATATCACTGAAGTCGCAAGGCTTCAATATCACTATTGCGGTAGCAATAATATCACTCCGACGAAGTCGGAATATCACTCTTGTTTTTTCTGTCGATTTGTGATATAATATCATTAGCATTATTAGGGGTATGGGCTTTGCCCTGTGCCTTTGTAATACAAAGGCGAAACCGGCGATAAAACATAACGATAAATAAGAATTTGTCGAACAGTACATATGAGCGAGGTGTTAGATATGAAGTATGAAATGTTGCTCACCACACCTGATGATGTGGAATATATGAGTGAGAAGCTGGATGCTTTTTACGATTCTATTGTCCCACCTTCTGAGCGCCCCTCTACTGAAGGCTATGTATTAAAGGTTTCTGACGAAAATGGCAATATTATCGGTGGATGTATTGCTTATGTGAACAGCTGGGACATTCTGCGAATCGATACTTTGTGGGTAGATGAGCATCATCGGAAATGCGGCCTGGGTTCAAAACTTCTCGAGAAAATTGAATATGTTGGCAGGGAGAAAGGCTGCTATCTATCAACGCTAGGCACTGGCGATTTTCAGGCCAGAGGATTTTATGAAAAAAATGGATATCAAGTATGCGGCACGGTAGAAAATTCTCCCCAAGGGCATGTTTCCTACTCTATGGCGAAACGGCTTGATTGTCCCATTCTTGGAACCGTGTCCAATCATGATGATGGAAAATTGCATACAATCACATTCGGAACAGAGGAAGACGGCGATTTTATCGACGACAAGCTGGACGAGTATAATTGCTCCCATGCGACGCTACCAAATCGCTATGAACGATTTGGTAAAAAGTTCGTAGACGAGCAGGGCAACCTTGTTGCAGGTATTTTCATCAGAGCTGATATCTATAGAACCGCAAATGGAACAGATGTCTGGGGTGCAGCAAATGTGAGTGTGTTGTGGGTCGAGGAGCGGTATCGAAATGAAAGATTCGGTTCGAAACTCCTTCTTGATATTGA
Source organism: Clostridia bacterium (assembly GCA_017629395.1). GTDB lineage: Bacteria > Bacillota > Clostridia > Oscillospirales > CAG-272 > SVQP01. Next base: position 4,204 of record JAGBXH010000485.1, read on the forward strand.
GCGAACAGCAAAAGAAAACAGCGGAGATTTCATCCTTTTGGATGTACTGGACTGTCAGTCAACATTTTTTCTAAAACATGGATATAGAATCGTCGGTGAAATCCAGAATTGTCCCAGAGGACATCGCTGGTATACTATGAAGAAACTCCTAGAATGACAATTATTTTGTCAAATTCCAATTTGTCGAACAGGATCACATAAAATTACCCCAACAGACTTTGAAAATCTGTTGGGGTTAATCTTTGTCTTCTGCGTTGCATTTATACCTTTGCGGACAGTCGAGGGTCTCGCTGCGGCTCGGTCACACTCGCGTTCTGACATGCCACTGGCATGTCATTCATTGCGCTCGTGCCGTTTCGCTACGCCAGTCTCTACAAATAAGATGTAAACTTCCTTATGAGAAGGCGCCCTTACTCAGCCTCTTTTTCAAGTCCTTTCATCGCCCGTTTGAACACGAACACGAACAATATCGCGGTAAAGGTGACCGCCAGCACGTCGGCAAGGGGCTCGGCAAGGTAGACTCCCGTGGTTTTGTTTTCTACCAGCGCGGGCACGATATAGATCAAGGGGAGCAGCAGCACGAACTTGCGCATAACTGCCACCGTGACCGAGCAAAGTGCCTGACCGAGCGAAACGAAGGTCATCTGGCAGGCGATCTGAATGCCGAAGAGCACCATGCCTGCGTAATAGATGCGCAGCATGGGGGTGGCAAACGCGGCAAGCTCGGGCTTATTTGTAAACATGCCCACGAAGAGTTGCGGGAAGCACATCACGGCTGCCCAAAGCGTGACCGAGTAAATGACGCAGGTCACAAGCAGCAGCTTATAGGTGTGCTTGACGCGATCGGGCTTTTTTGCGCCAAAATTGTAAGAGAGAATGGGCTGCGCGCCCTGCGCCACGCCCTGCATGGGCAGCATGGCAAACTGCATCACGCTTGTCAGAATGGTCATAGCCCCCACGGCAATATCCCCGCCATAGGTACGCAGCGAGGTGTTAAAGCAAATGGCGATCACGCTCTCGCTGGACTGCATGACAAAGGTGGCAAGTCCGAGCGCGACGCAGGGAAGCACCACGCGCGGCACGGGCAGCATGTATTTCGGGCGCAGCTTGAGATTGGTGCGCTTACCAAGCAAAAAGAGAATGATCCAGACCGTGGACGCCGCCTGCGAGAGCACGGTGGCGATTGCGGCACCGCGCACGCCAAGCCCCAGCCCGTAAATGAAAATGGGGTCAAGCACAATGTTTGCAGCTGCGCCGATGATGACCGACAGCATGGAGACGCGCGTAAAGCCCTGTGCCGAAATAAACGCATTCATGCCGAGCGTGAGCTGCACGAACAACGTGCCTACAGCGTAAATGCGCATGTATTCGGTGGCGTAGGTAATGGTGTTTTCACTTGCACCGAAGGCAAGCAGCAAAGGCTTATTCCATAAAAGCAAAACGGCAGTCAGTATCACCGAAATGATCAGCTGTAGTCCAAAGCAGCCGCCGAGGATGCGTTCGGCTTTTTCATAGTTGTTCTCGCCCATGGCAATCGACGCGCGCGGTGCACCGCCCGAGCCGACCAGCGCGGCAAAGGCGGACACGATCATGATCAGCGGCAGGCAAACGCCCACGCCGGTCAGGGCAAGGTCGCCGTAGCCCTCGATGTGTCCGATATATATGCGGTCAACCACGTTGTAAAGCATGTTGACCAGCTGCGCCACCACGGTGGGCAACGCCAGCTTAAAGAGCAGCCGCCCCACGGGGGCGTGCCCCAAAAATTTCTTATCCTGTTGCATAGATGAATCCTTTATTGAAATGATACCCACATTATAACACAAAATCGGCAGAGGGACAAGCCCTCTGCCGAAAATTCATTTGGTTTTGCTTTGCATCAATTGGTCAATCTGAATGCTTTGACGTAGACCGTGTCGCCTGCGGTGGGGGAAGAGAAGTAGTCAAATCTGACCATGTGGATCAAGCCCTGCCAGAAATCGAGATCCTTGACGTTGATCTGCAGCGTGTGGTACTGTCCGTCCGCGATCAGCGTGCCCGTGACTGCTGCTTCTGCTGCGGGGGCTTTGATATCTCCCGCGCAAAGGAAGAGCTGCGTTTCATACGAAGTCTGGGCATTGGTGGTGGGGATCATGTATTCGATCTCAATGATGCCGTGGTCCTCGGCAAAGTGCTGCTGTCCGCCGTAATCAAAGACGAAGGTGACGTTGGGATCGGCATCCACAGCCTTGAACATAATTGCCTTTTGCTCCTCGTCAAAGCCGTATTCGGTGCTGCGGGGATAGTTGATGGAGCTCATCCCGTCCTTCACGGAAAGATCCACAACGACGGGGGCTGCCTCCTCGCTGTAGGGCGCGCGTGCAGGGGCTTTGACGTTAAAGCCCTCGTTGGTGCTAAAGTCGCGGTTTTGGGTAAATACCTCGCGGATCTCTTCAAGATTGCCCGCGACCATCAGATAGCTGTATTCAATGGGCTCAAAGGACTTGAATGCAATTCTGTTCAAGGGGGAGATATAGCTGCAGGGGTTGCCCTTGGCATCGCTGCTGCCCTTTTGACCGGAGAGGTAGCGCATGGTCAGCACTCTGTCCACGTTCGGCACGTAAATGCCAAGACCGTACTGCGCTTCGCCGTTGATCATGGCAAACCACGTTTCGGTGTTGGGCTCCTTGAGCTGGATATAGTGGCTGGATTTGTTGGTGTTGAGGTCTACGTTGCTCCAATCGGTAATGGTGCTGAGCGCATCTCCCGTCCAGGGCTTTCCGCCGTCGTACCATACAAAGGTGTCAAAGCAGTTGACGGTATATACTGCGGGAAGCTCCTGGTCAAGCACGGGGTGCGTCCAGCCCGAAAAATCGGTAAAGCGGTTGAACACCTCAATGTATTCGTCCTTGACCACGTATTCGTTCTCCATATAACTGGGGGTATAGGACTCCTTGAGCGGCCAATCCAGGGGCTGCGCCTTGATATAAATGCGGTCCTTTTCAATCTTGAAGTCAATGATACGGCTGTCGCGCTTGTTGACGTCACCGCCCTGTACGGGATTGTAAGCCACGCCCTCAACGCCCTGGTAGCCGCCCTCTACGTACTGATCCGCATAGTAGAACACACCGTAGTAGGATTGCTGGATGAGTCTGCCCTCGTCGTGCTTATTGCACATGTTGGTCACGTCTGCCA
>JAGBXH010000486.1 GCA_017629395.1 Clostridia bacterium
CTAAATAAAGATGTGCTAGTGGAAAAATGTAGTTTTCACATGATTTCAAAATATCTTAAAAAAGGGCATCACACAAATCTGCGTAGCAAATTGCGTAACACCCCTCATAAAAACTGCGTAACTAGCAAAAAATAAAGCCTCGAAAACTCAATGTTTTCAAGGCTTTTTTGGTCTGAGTGACAAGACTTGAACTTGCGGCCTCTACCACCCCAAGGTAGCGCGCTACCAGCTGCGCCACACCCAGATGCGTCTTGGGAACTGTTGCTCCCTGACGACCTGTATATTCTACCACATAAAATTACAAAAGTCAATACCTTTTTTGAAATATTTTCACTTTTTTTCGCTCAATTTTTGCGGAAAATTCGCGCGCTTTTTGGTCATTTTGCGAGGTGGTGATGCAAGAACCCGATTGGTGAGATGAGCCATATGCGCAAGAGTCATCAAAGCGCCTTAGCATGCGCGAAGATGCGTATTGCAAATGGGTAGGGTTCCTGCAGAATTAACGTGAACAAAGAATATTTTTTGCTTTGCAACAAAAGCAGTGAATTTTTATCATCAAACCACCTTGATCAATCCGTGAATGTTGTCAATAATAAATTTCTGCGCATCTGCGTTATACAGGGCGATATAGTAATCGCAGTTGAGCCCGTGTCGAGCTTCGACCAAAATGCCGAGCTGCTTGCCGGCATCGGTGGGCAGCTTATAGTTTTTACCTCCGTGCTCAACGGTACGCAATAGTCCGAGATGCACCAGCCAATCGGCAAGGTCGCCGGGTTTGAGCCCGACGTGTGACGATTCGAGATTGAGCGCACTGATCATGCTTGCAATTTGTGAAATGGAGAGCGGCATCTCCGAAAATTCAAATTTTGCAAGCTGTGCCTGTGAGAGCGTAAAGGTGACCTGCGGAATACGATCTGCAGGGTGGGGCGGACTTTGTGAAAATGCCAGGATCTCGTGCAGGTGGTCGCGTATAAATTGCTGCGCAAACATATTCAGTCTGAGAGAGCTTGTGACTCTTCCTGTCTGTGATGTGGATTGATGCACAATGATGCCGATCTCCACACCCTTTTGCGTAGGACGCTTAAAGGACTTATCTCTGTAATCAATCAGCTTTTCTATATATCCGTTATGCATCAGCCAAGGCGTGAGATCGTGCGCTGTAAACTTTTTGGACGAGCGCAGAGCTGCGTCAATTCTTTGCGCAAACGCGCTGATGCTGACGGGAAATTGCGTGCATTCGATCGAGGACAGCACCTGCGATGTCAGCTTGCGCTCGGGGACACGGTACAGGTCTGCAACGACATTGGGAGCATTTATCAGCTTGCCAAGCACCTCGGACACATAGCTAAAGCACCCGACGATACGTGCTTTGGCAGCCACGTCATCCTCGGGGATGAGAGCGCCATCCGTGGGATCAATGCCCGCCGACAGCTGATCTATAAACGATTTTGCATACGCGATCTTTTCAAGGTCTGTCATGTCGTAGCCTCCTTTTTTCTTTCATTATAGCATGTAATTTGCGAGATTGCAACCCCATGCAAAAAAGACTTGAAAAATTGAGAATACTGTGGTAGAATACAAATAACACAAGATAAGGAGTACGGATATGTATACTTGGCAAGAGCTTTATGATATGGCAAAAGAACGACTCAACCCGCGCGTGCTGACGCCCTTTATGGACGCAGGCGGTGTGGCGGCTGCGGTTTTGACTGATCAGGGCAACGTGTACGTGGGCGTGTGCATCGACACTTGTTCGGGGCTTGGCATGTGTGCCGAGCGCAATGCGATTGCCAATATGATCACAAACGGTGAGAGCCGCATTGTCAAGCTTGTATGCGTCATGGGTAGCGGCAAGGTCGGCTCGCCCTGCGGCGCGTGCAGGGAAATGATGATGCAGCTGGATGCGCACAGCCCCGAGATCGAGATCTTGACCGATCTTGAAACGCTCTCTACCGTCACGCTTGGTGATCTTGTGCCCGATTGGTGGGGAACCGAGCGTATGCAGAGAGGTTGACCATGAAAAACCTACTGATCACCGACACGCAAGAATTTCGCATGCTATAATGTTTCGCTAATTATAAATTAGAGGTTTATATGAAAAGATCAATTTTGTTACTACTATTGTCTGTATTGATATGCTTTTCCATGATGATGGCTGGCTGCGATTCACAGGTTGAGCAAGGCCCTCAAGGTGAGCAAGGTCCTCAAGGTGAGCAAGGCCCTCAGGGTGAACAAGGTCCTCAGGGCGAACAAGGCCCTCAAGGTGAGCAAGGCGAAAATGGCGAACAAGGTGATCAAGGTCCTCAAGGTGAAAAGGGTGAAACAGGCGCGACCATTCAAAAGATCGAATATGACGAGCAAGGACGCCTGATCATCACGCTGACTGACGGCACTGTGCTGGATCCTGTCGAAGTGCCCCAAAAGCCTGAATGTGAACATGATTATACAGATTGGCATACGTTTATTGCTCCAACTTGCAAACAGATGGGTTTGAAAATGCGTTTGTGTACTTCTTGTAATCACACCGAAACTGCGTTTCTCGATCAGATTGAACATAACTATGAAAACGGAGTTTGCAAGGAATGTGGAGCAAAGTGCGAGCACACCTACACCGCTGTCACCATCCCCGCAACCTGTACCAACAGCGGTTACACGATCTATACCTGTCCCGCGTGCGGTGATAGCTATGAGGACAACTTTAAGGACGTAACAGGGCATACCTACAGCGACTACGTCTGCACAACCTGCGGCTACGAGCATAAGCACACCTATGCCGAGGACTGGAGCTTTGACGATACGGCGCATTGGCGCGCATCCACCTGCGGACACAACGTAAGGGGTGACGAGTCCGAGCACTTTATCGGCGGTGACTATGCTTGCGTAAGCAACTGCGGCTACAAGCAGGAGGTCCCCCACGAGC
>JAGBXH010000487.1 GCA_017629395.1 Clostridia bacterium
CTTGCTTCGATCTTGGTCTGTGCGCCAAAGCCCGCAAATCCCTTGGTATCTCCGTCTGCTACCACGCGGATCTGCTCGTGCATCTTATCACCGTATACGTGATAGTTGCGGTCGAGCTTCATGTTGGTTGATGAAGTCGTGGTGATCTTAATCGCCTTCATTTCCTTAATTTCGATCACTTCACCCGCCTTATCACCGCAGTCCACGCGAATTGCATTTACCTTGTCGGTGTAATTCGGGATGCCTTCCAAAGGAACAATGACGGTGCAAAATTCTTTGCCGGGGTCAACCGAGAAGGAGGTCAGCTGATCACCGTTAAAGCCGCCTCCGTTGCCAACGTGGAAATACAGCGTGACTTTGTTGGAATGTTGTGTGCGCATGGTGATCTGCAGCGCATTGAAATCCTCGGTGTTATACTTTACACTCCAATGGAAATAGGGATCCGTCGTGCTGTCAACCACAGCGGTCAGAACTCCGTCAGAAAGTTCAGCGGATTTGATGTCATGTGTGTTGATCTTACGCGCCTTGGCAAGCAGATCGTAGCTGCCCGCGCTCTCATCAATGCTGTAAGAAGAGGGAAGGAAACCCTGATCTAAGAAATGAATATCGTAGTAATAATAGCCAAAGCGGTAAATGTTACCGCGTGCGCTGGGACCCGACATGGAAGCATACAGCTTTTCGCCGTTGTCGGCAACGACAAATGCGTCCATGGTGTTGGTCAGATAAGCAGCACCTTGCTTGTTGTAAAGACCTGCAACCTGCTTGTTGTCCTTGATATCAAGGTTGTAGACAAGGCGCATATCCCCGTTGGTGATCTCTGCAATATCTCTCTTTTGATCCAGATAGCGGAAGTTGACAAGGTTGGCAACCTTATCGGCATATGCGACGTTGTCACCCCATGCCGTAGCATCTTGCTTGACCTCTGGCACAATGACAGTACCTGCCTGATCCATGGCAAAATCAGCGGGAACGGAAAGCTCGGTCATTTGCTTTACCTCCTCGGATGTAAGATCGTAATCAAAGCAGTTCTTGAAAAATGCCGTTACCATATCGGACAAAAGTTGCGCTTGGCCGCCGATGAAAAGCTTGCTTCCGGTTACGTATACAGCACTTTGTGCGTATGCAGCGCCGCGTGCATTGCCGATCACGATTTCCTTATCGGCAACAGCGTAGGCATTCTCATCATCTGTCACGATCTGCAAAGCCACGCCCGTCAGGTTTTCCACGGTGTCGCGGAACAGCACGGCTGCGATAAACGCGGGATCCTGTGCCGTGATATCGGCAGGGCGTACGATGACGTACTCACTCGCGCCGTCCTTTACCAGCACAAGCGGCGGTGCGGTAGGTGTGATATCTGGCGCATTAGTACCGGTTTCCGTGTCCGGCGCAGGGGGAGTTTTACATGCTGCCAAGCAGGGGAGCAACAGCAACAATGCAAGTAGGAAAGGCAAAAGTCTTTTCATAAAGCACCTCCATTGGTTAATTGTATATATTATACATAATTTGGCGGCAATTGTCAATAGAAATAGGGGCAGTTGCACGCAACTGCCCCATAAAATATAGTTATGTAATTATCTCTTGGAGAGAACCTCAGCCTCGTACTCCTCGATCTCCTTGAACCAGCAAGAGCAAGCGCAAGCGCCGTTTCTCTCGCAGAACTCAGCCCAGATATCGCCGAAGGGCAGAGTCTTAACTTCTTCACGCAGCATCATCAGCTTGGTGGTGTTGCCTGCATCCTGCAGAGCCTTCATTTCGGCATTGGGAGAAAGCAGAGCGTAAAGCAGAGCCTTCTGTACGCTTCTCATACCGATAACCAGAGCAGCTACACGGTTGATAGAAGCATCGAAGTAGTCGGTAGCCAGGAATACTCTGTCAAGAGCATCGCAGCGAACGACTTCCATCATCATCTCTCTGGTGTCGTCGTCGAAGTTAACAACGTGGTCAGAGTCCCAACGAATGGGTCTGGTGATGTGCATAGCCAGCTTCTCGGAGAAGCAGAGCATTGCGGGCAGCTTGTCGTAAACGACCTCGGTGGGATGGTAGTGACCGTTGTCGAACAGCGGAACGATACCACGGGACAGAGCGTAGGACAGAGCAAACTCGCCGGAGCCTACGGTGTAGGACTCTACGCCGATACCGAATACCTTGGACTCAACGCAGGGGTAAACCTTGGTCTTGTCGTAGCCGCAAGCCAGGATCTCGTCCAGGGACTGTGCGTATCTCATACGGGGGCCCATACGGTCAGCGGGAATATCCTTGAAGCCGTCGCCGGTCCAGAAGTTGATAACGCAGGGATAGCCGGTCTCGTTTGCGAAGTACTCAGCGATCTTCATGCAGCAGATACCGTGTCTTACCCAGAACTTTCTGATCTCCTCGTCGGGAGAGGAAAGGGTCAGGCCGTTAGCCTTGGGGTGAGAGAAGTAGGTGGGGTTGAAGTCCAGACCCATGCCGTGCTTCTTAGCAAAGTCAACCCACTTCTGGAAGTGCTTGGGCTCAAGAGCATCTCTGTCAGCAAACTCGCCGTCCTCGAAGATAGCGTAGTTCGCGTGAACGTTGATCTTGTGAGTACCGGGAATCAGAGAAAGAGCCTTTTCAAGGTCTGCAAACAGCTGATCGGGGCCGGTTGCTCTGCCGGGATAGTTGCCGGTGGTCTGAATACCGCCGGTCAGAGGGCCGTTGTTCTCGAAACCAAGAACGTCGTCTGCCTGCCAGCAGTGCATAGAAATGCGAATGTCGGAAAGCTTGGAGATCGCAGCCTCGGTGTCAACACCGTACTTAGCGTAGATCTGCTTTGCGGATTCATAGCGTTGATTCATTTTGAATTCCTCCTGATTGATATATGTACAAATTTTTTGAGAACATATATAGTCAAGATACATTATACAGTATAAACGGCAATTTTGCAAGATGTTTTTGAAAAAAAGAGGGAAATTTTTCAAAACTATAAGATGTACTCCGTAGCGATCAAAAAATCGTCAAAGCTGTACTGCCGGCATAGAAGTACGTTTGTTTGATCAGCTCGTAAATGTCTGCCGAGCGTATCTGCTTTGCCTCCGCGCGAACCCACTTCACATAGTGGTCAACGGATTTTCTGTCCTCCACGCTCATAAGAACGCTGAATGCGTCACGCAGGGATTCTTCGGAATGCTTGGGTAAACGTTTGATTTTTTCAATAACAGGTATATTCATATTTTTTCCTCAGGAAAATATTATTAGATAGCATTCTAATCCACCTGTACTATAACCGATTACATTGAATCCGTAACCCCCTGCATACCACATGTGGTAGGGCATAAAAAAGAGCGCCATCCGAAATGGATGGCGCTCTTGGCGCGCTGTTACGTGTTTTATTTGACTACGAATACAATTCGCTTTGTGTCGAAGAAATCATATATATCGTATTCAACATCAACAACTTTCGCATCGATCGGAACCTCAAACGCTACTATTCCAACAGCTTTGCGACCAGAAGATAGAGTTGCGCTTAATGGATTATCAAAATACCAAGAACAATTCTCACAATTAAAGGAGTCAGCATAACAATCAAACTCAACATAACTTAACCATGCGTCCGAACTACCCGTATTCTCAAATTCAAATGTACAAATAACAAATCGGTATCCATCTTTAGGAGCAAAAAAATCGTATTCACCCGGAGTATATTCTTCACAAGAAACATAGGTGATTTTAAGCCCTCTAGTTTCAACAACCTCTCCAACAGCATACTTGCCATCGTCAACAGCTTCGGTAGTATTTTCGGTGGATTTTGTTGTTTCTCTAGTAGATTCTGTTTCCGCTTTCGTCTCGCTTGGCTCGTAATCATACTCAAAATCACAACCGACAAACAGCGCAACGCACATCAGTGCAAACACGATACATAAAAACTTTTTCATATCAACCTTTCTCCGTTTAAGCCCGGCAGCATAATGTTAAATCGCGCGTACTGAATCCAGTGTAACAGGTGACGGTTCTCTGTTACATTGAAATTGCTATACTATAAGGAATTTTACTGTTGCGGGTACAGCATAGTTGTTAGATATTCTCAATCTCCCTCATCCACAAATTCATGCACGCGTCGGAGGGCATGGAGAGACCGCCGCGAGGGGAAACGCTGACGTCGCAGACGGCAGGTCCGTCGGGCATGCAGGAACGCTTGAATTGCTGGGTGAACAGACGGCGCGCAAAGACCTTGAGCCAACGCGCGACAGTTTCTTCGTCAAACTGACCTGCAAACGCATAGCACGCAAGGCGGTAGATCTTTTCGGGACCAAAGCCGTATCGCAGCGCATTATAAATAAAGAAATCATGCAGCTCGTAGGGACCTACCAGATCCTCCGTCTTTTGCGCAATGTTGCCGTTCTCATCTGCGGGGAGCAGCTCGGGGCTGACGGGCGTGCCGACCACGTCGTCAAGCGC
>JAGBXH010000488.1 GCA_017629395.1 Clostridia bacterium
CTTCTCATAAGGAAGTTCAATCTCTCTTTGTAGGGACAGGCGTAGCGAAGCGGCACGAGCGCAATGAATGACATGCCAGTGGCATGTCAGAACGCGAGTGTGACCGAGCCGCAGCGAGACCCTCGACTGTCCGCGAAGGTATAAGTGCAACGCAGAAGACAAAGATTATCCCCGACAGATTTTTTGATGGTCTGTCGGGGTGTATTCTCTATAAAGCGCAAAATATATCGGTGGCCAAGTTTGTTCTTATATCAAACTGGCCTTTATAATCGATTGCCCATGCAACACTAAAATGCAAAATTTCAGACGGAGATTTCAAAAAATATTGTATACCGCTTTCTATTAGTTTTGCATCAAATTCAGGATTGTCTGCTTCTGCACCAATGGTAACGATCGTACTGCCTTTTACAAAATCCGTTCCCAAATATCGCTCGTCGGAATCCCAATTAGTTAATGTGTTTTCACAATTAAATTCTATAACACACCGTACGGTTTTGGCATTTGCGGATGGCACAGAGATCAAATAACATGCGGATATAGGGCTCTCCAAAATAGCTCTTGTTTTGCAATCATATGGTGAAAAATCATACACCGATGGTGCATCATTCACATAAACTACTATTTTGCCTAAAGGAGTTAAAATATTTTTATCCATAATACCTCCACAAAATCTGTTTCTGCTTTGTCGCCAGTTTCGCCTTTGTATTACAAAGGCACAGGGGCTTAGCCCATACCCCTATAATACTGATTAGATTATAGCACAAATCGGCAGAGAAAACAACATCTCTGCCGAAATTTATGTGTCACGGACAGTCGAGGACGCCTGTCCCTACAATTTTGGGTTATCCAAACATTCTTATGAGAACCTGCCTAAACGGCGGTTTTTTGATTTGGTCATTCATCCGCAAGCAGCTTGACGGGTCCGAGCAATCCTGACGGTGTAATCACCATATTATGCGAAAATCCGTCACGCGTCTTGCCCACAAGCGTATTCGCCACTTCAATTGTAACCACGTTCTCTCCCTTGTGCACAAGATCGGCTACGCGGAAGGAATAGGGCGCGGCAATGCGGATGCCCGCATACGCTCCGTTGACCCAAACCTTTGCAGTTTGCCCCACCTTACCAAGATCCAGCACAGCGTTCTCGGGCACCTTGTCAAGCGGCAGGGTAAAGGTATAGCGCATCCTTCCCGAGAAGGCAGGCTTTTCGGCAGCAGAGGTGATGCTTGTCAGCTTGTCGGTGGTCTTGTAAGCATAGAACGCGTCAAGATCCTCGGAGTCTGCAAGCGTTATATCATAGGTAGGCGTCAGCACGGTTGCCTTTTGCGGTGCTTTGTGCACGGGCAGCTCGATCTGCTCACCGCCAAATACCAAAATCTCGGATTGACCGGGTAACAACTCGACCGAGATGCTTCCGTCCGCTGTGGTATCGCGGCAGGCACTATCCTCCACCAGGCGCAATCTTGCAAAATCACCGCACACGGGCAGCTTCACGGTTGCCACAGCGGCATTGGCATAATCCTCGTTAAAGAACATGAACACATCCGCACCGTTGCGACGCACGTGATAGTGGCGCAGCAGGGGGCAGTTGCCCTCTACCGTAATATCCGCAAGCCCCAGCGCAAAGATGCGCGCAGGCAGATCCTTGACGCTCACGACCTCGCCCTCAAGGTCCTCGGGTCTGTCCTCGCAAAGCAGTACGGGCACGCCCGCCTCGCAAAGACGCTTGACTTGCGCCTTGATGGCGTCGGGCAGCACCTTTCCGTAAGGCACAACCAAAGCGCCGTACACTTCACCGTTGACCTGCAGCTTACCATCGCAAATCTCGGCTCTCTGCAGCGTTTCGGTGCAGATAATATCATAGCACAAATGTGCATCCAAAAGCACCTTGGCAGGTACTTGGGTCAGCATAGAATCGCCGCGGCGGTTCATCCATTCGCCCTCGGCATGGTACAGAATTGCAGAGGAGGTGACGTGCTCACCACCGTACAGCAGATGCGCAGCGCGGTTGGTGTAATGCATCAGGTGCGTAAATCCGTCAAACTGGGGGTCATGCCCCTATGCACCAAAGTGCGGCGGGCAATCGGGATCGGGATAATCGGGCGAGAATGCATGGGGCACAAAATGGTTGATGCCGCGCACCAGCAAAAAGTCCGTGATCCATTTCATCAGGGTGCTGCCCTCTGCCCAACCGTACGCACCAAATTCCTCGCACATGGCTCTGCCCTTCATGTGCGGATACTGATGCGCCATGGAAGCGGCAAGCTGCCCTAAAACGTAATGGAAAAAGGCGGGATCCACCATATTACCAGAGGACGAGCAATTATGCATATAGTGCGCCATACCCGGCATGACCTGGTGAAGCACGATATCAATACCGCTCATATCCTGCCCCTGCAGCGCGCGGAAATAATGGCCGCCACTGCAAGAAAGTCGCGCATGCGCGTTCATATCCTCGATGATGTGACCAATATACAGCAATCCGTGCGCACGGCACCAATTGCCCACCTGCTCGGAAAAGCAGGTGCGCCACAGATACGTGATGGCATTCATATAAGCAAGGCGGGTTTTGGAGGAATGCTCGCTGACGTACCAAAGCTCGCCCAGATACAGGCGCGCATCCTCACCCATTTCCTCGCTCATCAAAGCAAGTACTTGGTCGTTAAAGGGCAACGCCAGGGCGGGATCGCCCACGCGGTGCTCATAAAAGCCATAATCCATGCGCATAGATCCGCACGCGCCGTTGCCAAAGCAGGGCTCATCCGAAAAGAATCCCACAAAGGTCTTGCCAAAATAATGCGCATAATGCTCATAATGCGGCTCGTATACCGCCTCAATCAGCGCATGGCAGGACTGAGCGCTGATCATATCCATGTAATCTCCGCGACCGCAACGCTGATTGCGATACAAGAAAAACACACGATAGCAGCCCTTGGGCACGTCCCAATACACGTAGCCATCCTTTACTTGCGTAGTCAGATCGATGGGAGCTGAATGAATATCCTCATCATGCCCCGTGCGCGGATAGGCAAGCACTGCCACCAAGGGCTCTGCAGGCGTATCGGGATGCATCAGAAAAGATGCCCCCTCAACAGGACCCATCACGTCCACGTGACGCTCTACCAAATTCCATTGGCGCAGATGGGGATACTTTTTGCCGATCAGTCCGTTGGCATATCCGGTGGGAAAACGCTTATCGTCCAGTACCCATACCTTCATATCCCGCTTCTCGCACTCGGCAAGAATGATATCCATATCCGCCCACCAATCGGGACCGCAAAAATCAGGGTGCGGACGGGATTCCACGCAAAGCGCACGGCAACCGCTTTGATAGATGCGCTGCACCTGCGCCGGAATGCGGTCGCGGTGCGTGCCGTGCTGCCAATAAAACGGGAGCAGATAATTCTCTTCTTTGCCGCTCAGTACCTGAGCAAGTCTTGCGTCGCGCATTGCTTACGCCAAGGTCTCGGGCAGCTTTTTACCGCCCAGCAGGTGGAAATGCAAGTGCTTCACACTCTGGCATCCGTCCTCTCCGCAGTTGGTGATAACGCGGTAGCCGTTTGCAAGTTCCAGCTCGGCTGCAACCTTGGGGATTGCCTCAAAGATCTTTGCCACATACAAGCTGTTCTCTGCACTTACGGCATCAGCGCTGTCCATGTGCTGCTTGGGCACAAACAGCACGTGCACGGGTGCCATGGGCGCGATATCGTAAAACGCGTAAACGTATTCGTCCTCATAGACCTTTTTAGAGGGGATCTCCCCTGCGATAATTTTGCAAAACAGACAAGACATAATAACCTCCTCGCCGCCGTGGCGGCTTATTTATTTTCGGAACTGCACCGCATAGCAGCGCTTAGCGGTGCAAGTTCAAGCGACAATCGCAAACTGTAAAGAGAATTGCGCGATGATTGTCGCTACAGCTCCTTTACAAAAGTATAAGTTTATGATATAATTGTAGCATATCCCCCTGTATTTGTCAATAAAAGTGAGGTAACTTATGCCATATTCCGCATTTCCCGATCTTTGGGAATATCTCAAACATACCAATAAGCACATCGTCATGTACGGCATGGGCAACGGTGCGGACAAGATTCTTGCCGTGGCACAAGCAAAGGGCATTGAAATCGAGGATTTTTTTGCCAGCGACGGATTTGTGCGCGGGCACTCGTTCCATTCCAAGCGCGTGCTTTCCTACAGCGAAGCAAAGGAGAAACACGGTGCAGAAAACATGATCGTGCTGCTCTCGTTTGCCTCCTCTCTGCCGGACGTCATGCAAACCATTTTGCGCGTTGCCGACGAATGCGAGCTGTACGCCCCCGACGTGCCCGTATTCGGTGACACGCTCTTTGATGCCGCGTTTTACGCCCAACACAAATCCGATTTTGACGCAGCACGCGCCCTGCTTGCCGACAAAGAATCGGTGCGCGTGTTCGATCACATCATCCGCTATAAGCTGACGGGAGATCTCAAATTCCTTTTGGAAATCCAGAACGATCCCGACGAATCCTTCGGGCAGATACTGCCCTGCCGAGATTTCCGCGTAGCGGTCGATCTCGGTGCCTACAACGGCGACTCGGCGCGCGCACTTGCGCCCTATGCCCCCAATCTGCAAACGCTTTACGCGCTTGAGCCCGATGCGCGCAACTATCGCAAGCTTTGCGCATATGCTGAAGCAGAGCAAGGCTTTGAGATCATTGCCCTGCAATGCGCTGCATGGAGTGAGGACACCACGCTGACCTTTGACGCCTCGGGCAATCGCAACGCGGGTGCAAAGCAGAACACCTCGACCGTGCTGCAAGGACGTGCGGGCAAGGTGACAGAGGTACAGGCGCGCAGCGTAGACAGCGTACTGGGCGGTGCCGGATGCGACTATATCAAATTCGACGTGGAAGGTTCGGAGGCACAAGCTTTGCATGGCTGCCGCCAAACGATTGCAAAATATGCCCCCGCGCTGCTGGTTTCCTGCTACCACCGCAGCGAGGATCTTTACGCGCTCCCGGCTCTTGTGCACGCGCTTCTCCCCGAGTATCGGCTTTATTTGCGACGATTTCCCTATTTCCCGGCATGGGACATCAATTTGTACGCAATCAGTGGGGACAAAATGTGACAAATACCGCATTTGATATTGACAAATTGTGAATTATCAATTATAATGGAAGCAATGACGAAAAGTCATAAATAATATCATAGGAGGCTTACAATGCAACTTAACGGCTTTGATAATTTCATTTTGAAGATTCCGAATACCGCAACCAACGTATTCACCGAAAAGGATAAGGAAGACCTCGGCGCATGGTTCTACATTCTGACCATTGCTAACTATATCTTCCCCCTGATCAGCATGATCGTTGCTCTGATCCTGCGCAAGAAGAGTGGTTCCGCTCTGCTCGGTTACCTGGCAAATCAGGGGCTTTGGATGTTCATCCTGGCCTTCCTTAGCGCCATCCCCGCAATCGGTAGCCTGGTTGTTCTGTTCCTGGGCGTTATCGTTATCTACGGTAACTTTACCGACAAGTTCTTCGATCTGCCCCTGGTTGGCAAGATCAAGCTGATCAAGTATTGATCTCTTTACACAAAAAACCGCTCGTGCTTGCGCACGAGCGGTTTTTTGTTGCGGGCAGATATGGAATCTGCCCCTACGGGGGAGCGGCAGGAGCAAGCCCCTGCCCTATGAAAAATCGGTACTTTTTATTCCTCAGCGGCAATAAAGAACGCGCCTGCGGGATTGCCGTAGCTGTTGCACAGATTGATCTCTTTACCGTAGAAGTTATTGGCAATGCCATTGTAAACAACGCCGTTCTTCATGCTTGCCGTGCAGGTCACCGTGATCTGATTGGGTGCGGTGATCTCTGCCTTGATGGTCGATCCCTTCTTATTATTGATGGTATAGGCATTTCTCATGAAGGTAAAGCCCTTGACCTCCTTGCCGCCGTCCGACGTGGTCAAGCCCTCGCCTACGTTGGTGAAGGTTAGCACGACGGTCTTGTAATTGTCCGAGAACTCAGCCTTTTCAAGGATCGGTCCCGTTGCGCTCTCCAGCGTACCTGCGCTGCCGGTTACGGCTGCGGCAAGCTTGGCAAGACGCTGACCCTGACCGAATTTACAATCGGGGTGCAGGCTGTTGAAGTAGGTGTCATCCGCCCACAAATCGCTGGAAACCGCTACGTAGGAATTGGACAGCGTTTGCGGAATAGAGCCGACAACGGTACGGATCAAGCCCAGATCCATGTAGTGCCATGCACCGTTGAAGCCTGCGGGCTTATCGTAAATGGTGGGGAATTCCACCACGTAAACGGCAAAGTCGGGATTGGTCACGTTGTGCGTGGAGCGCATATAAGTCATAAATGCGTTGAAGCGTTCCACAAACTCGGATGCGTGCGCACGTTGGAAATCACTCTCGCCCTGATACCAGACAAGACCTGCCATGGCGTACTTTTCAAACGGATACATGTAGTGATTGTACATATATCTTGCCCAGGTTGCATTGACACCCTCGGGCACGTAGATGCCCTGCGCGTCATTCCACTTGTCGCTCTTAAGCTCATCAGCTACCGCATTGGGCAAAAATGAACCCAAGGGCTGACCGTTGCCGTCAATCTCAATGACACCGACAGGCACCTTGCCCTCTGTCATCTGTACAAGATTCCATGCAAAGCAATAGCCGATTGCAGTAAAGCGTCCCACACTTGCATTGGTGGGTCTTTCCCAGGTGCGGTCGTGTACCACGTCGGGGCAGACCTCGGTCGTGCCTCTCTTGGGGTAACCGTTCGCTTCGCCCTCATTTAAGGTATTGTAATGCAGGCGGATGGGTAAAGTCTCGTCGATCATATTGGCACCGTAGTTTTGCTTATCGGTGCTTGCGGCTTGCAGATATGCAGCGAACTGATACGCCACGTTGGATTGACCGATGACCATGTACACGTCACCAACCAGCACGTTTTCAAATTCCACCGTCTTGGCATCCGTGTAGATCTTCATGGTATTGCCAAGCTCAGCATTGGCGGACAGCTTGGCACCGAACTGCAGCGTCCATTCGCCGTTCTCGATCAACGCCTCGGCAAACATGCCCATAAACTCACCCGAGACCTTTTTGCCGTTCTCGGATTCGGGTGCCCAGCCCCAAACGCGCAGCTTCTCACCGCGCTGCACCACCATATCCGAGGTGAACACCTTGGAAACGGTGAAGTCTGCTGCGTAAGCAGCATCCAAAGTTTCTCCAATCATAATGTCAGGCTCCTCTGTCGTTACTTCCTCGGTCGTCGCTTGCTCTGTTGTCACTTGCTCTGTTGTCTGTTCGGTCGCATCCTCGACAGGCTCGGTGGTGTCAGCACCCGTGGTCACGTCCTCGTTACCGCCTGTGCAAGCAACCGCGCTTGCCAGCATCACGCCGCAAAGCAGAAAAAGCAGGGTTCTGAAAGTAAGTTTCATAACGTTTCTCCTTATTATGTATTGTATTTTGTTAGTTCCTGTGAATTCTGACAAGTGCCGCGACCGCACCGCCAAGGCTTTCGCACAAGGCATCAATATCCGCCTCGGTATTCTGCGCACAAAGGCTGACGCGCAGGCTGCAATCCGCCTTTTCCGGGGTCAGACCAAATGCGGAAAGCGCACGCGAGGTAGCTTTTCCGTGCGAGGCGCAAGCCGAGCCGCTGGAAACGCAGATTCCCTTTGCCGAAAGATGATTGAGCATGGTCTCGCTCTTGATATCGGGCAGCGTCAGATTGACTACGTGCGGAGCACGGCTGCCGCTCGGCAAATTGAGCGTGATTTCGGGAATCTCTGCAAGCTTTTGCTCCAGATAGTTGCGCAGCTGCGTCATGCGGACAAGATCGGGGCGCAAGGTGCTCTGCGCCTGCTCGGCAGCCGCACCGAAGCCCGCAATACCGATAACGTTCTCAGTACCCGAGCGCATGCCCTGCTCCTGACCGCCGCCGAAAATAATAGGGATCAGCTTTTTTGCCTTGATGATCTCGGAGCTGACGTACAACGCGCCCACGCCCTTGGGTCCGTGGATCTTATGCGCGCTGATTGTCACAAGATCCGCACCGATAGCGGCAGGCGAGAAGATCGCCTTCATAAAGCCCTGCACCGCGTCGCAATGCGTCACCACCCCCGGGGCATTTCTTTTTGCCAGCGCAAACAGCGATTTGAGATCGTAAAGCGCGCCCGTTTCGTTATTGACCATCATGGCGGTGACCAGGACGGTATTCTTGTCGATCGCCTTGCCCGCAAAGTCCATATCAAGCACACCGTTTTTGGTGGGGATACGCACGACCTCAAAGCCCTTTTTCTCAAGCTCCTGCAAGGTCGCTTCAATGGAAGAATGCTCCCCCTCGGTGGTCACGATGCGCTTGCCGACAAGCCGCTCCTTGGCAAACACGCTGCCCATAATGGCAAGATTGTTTGCCTCGGTGCCCGATGCGGTAAAATAGATCATACCTGTGCCCTTGCGCACACCGAGCGCAGCACCAACCTGCTCGCGTGCGCGGCGCACCATGTGCTCTGCCTCCAAGCCTGCCTCGTGCAGCGAGGAGGGATTGCCGTAGCACTCCATGGCACGCATCATTGCGTTTTTCGCAGCGTCACAAAGGGCGGTCGTGGCGCTGTTATCAAGATAAATTCTGCTCATGTTAGCGGAAAACAAAGCTGTCCAGCATTGCCTGATAATCTGCTTCATACTGCGCAAAGCTGCCGTCCGTGGCAAGCGCGGTATAGGTAATGCAATAGATCAGGCTGGAATGGACGATCACGGTCTGCTTATACTGATAGGTCTTGCCGCCGATCACTCCCTCAAAGGTATAGGTCTTGGCGTTCTTGGTTGCCTTTTCAACGCCGATCGTCCCCTCCACGACCTGCTCGGAAACGGTAAAGCTGTCAAACACCGCCTCGTATTCGGGCAGGCAGTAGCCCTGCCAGTACTGATCCACGCTCAGCGCCACGTTAGAGGGCGTGTACATGGTCACGGTGACGTTTGCGCTGCCGCTCGGAGCAAATGCGCAGGGATATTCGGTGGTGTTGCCCACGCGCCAGGTGCTCGGCACAAAGAAACGGTAAGGCATTTCATTTGTGGATGCGGGGATCATATTGTCCGCTGCATCGGGATCCTTGAACAGCTCCTGCTCTGTAACGGTGCTCTTTTCGGTCAGGATCAGGAATTCACCGACCACAGTTCCCTCGGGAAGATCGTGAATAAAGCTGCCTATAAAGGTTGCGTAGTCCTCTTCTCTTGCGCTGTAGGTCAACACGTAATAGCCGCTGCCGTCCTTGGCACGGCAAATGACCTGGCAATACTTGCGCACAAAGGTCATGGGGGCTTGCTCGGTCTGCTCCGCAGTAGGCGCAAACTCGGTCACCTTAGCGGTAAATTCATATACCTGCGCGGCACACAGGCTGCGCTCGGCATCATCCACGTGCAAGGAGGTCTGTCTGTATACCTGCTCTGCTTTATCCTCGGTTGCAGCCTTGTACGGAATTACGGTAAATTCCTCATAGCTCTCTGCATAGTAAGCGGCAAGCTTTGCCCAGTATGCATCAAGATCGGCTGCGTCATCCGCCACCTTTTGCGCGGTGATCGTCCAGTATTTTGCGTGATTTGCAAGCTCCTCACCCTTCTCGGAGTGATCTCTGGTCGTATAATACGCACCGGAAACACCGCTGCGGGAGTTGGAAACCCACGTCAAGGGCACAAACAGCATATAGTCCTGCCCCGCCACACTCACGTCCTGCATGCCGGTAGGCGTTTTTTGATCGGAGCAAGCGATCATAGTGCCGCAAAGCATGGCAAGCAGCAAAAGCACTGCAAAAAATCTCAAAGCTCTCACTTTCTCGCCTCCTCCATCATGCTCTGTGCAGCCGACAAAATGCCGATCTTACCGCTCTCATAGGTAAGACCCCCCTGGAAATATGCGGTATAGGGCGGACGCAGCGGTCCGTCTGCCGACAGCTCAATGGACGAGCCCTGCACGAACGCGCCCGCAGCCATGATGACGGGATCGTTATAGCCGGGCATTGCCCAAGGCTCGGGAGTCACGTACGCATCCACGGGAGAGCCTGCCTGAATGCCGCGGCACAAGGCGCACAGCCCCTCGGGCGAGCCCGTGATCACGGTTTGAATAATATCGTATCTCTGCTCATCCCAGCGCGGCTCGACCGTAAAGCCAAGATGCTCAAACATATATGCTGCCAGATGTGCGGTCTTGAGAGCCTGCGCCACGGTATGCGGTGCATAGAAAAGTCCCTTGTAAAGGCTTTTGTTCTGCCCCATGGTTGCACCGACCTCACAGCCCACACCGGGAGAGGTCAGGCGGTAGGAGGCAAGCTCCACAGCACGTGCCGTTCCCGCAATATATCCGCCCGTTTCCGCCATACCGCCACCGGGATTTTTGATCAGAGAGCCTATGATCATATCCGCGCCGTAAGCCGTAGGTTCTTTTTCCTCGGTAAATTCACCGTAGCAGTTATCCACCACCACGTACGCGCCGCATCTTGCCTTTATAAACTTGACCAGCTCACCGATCTGCGCGCAGGAAAGCGTTTTTCTGTTGAGATATCCCTTGGAGCGCTGCACGAATACCACCTTGACGGCACTGCCGTACTGCGCAAGCTTTTGATCGATCGTATCATAGTCAAATTCGCCGGCTTCGGTCAGCTCGACCTGGTCGTACTTGACGCCGAAATCCGCAAGCGAGCCGTCACCGGGCGTGCCCGTGATACCGATCACCTCTTCCAAGGTATCGTAAGGCTTGCCCGCCACGCTGAGCATGACGTCGCCCGGACGCAAAAGTCCGAACAAGCCAATGGTCAGCGCCTGCGTGCCGTTGACGATCTGGTGGCGCACGAATGCCGCCTCGGCATCCATCACGTCCGCCCAGATAGCGTCCAAGGTATCTCTGCCGCGGTCATCGTAGCCGTAACCGCTGGTAGAATCAAACATGGTCATGCCCACGCGATGCTCGCGGAAGGCGTCCATGATCTTTTGCGTATTGTTGAATGCAATTTTATCAATGCGGGCGAAATGAGGCGCAAGTGCCCGCTCCGCCTGATTTGCAAGTGTCCAAATTTCCTCTGTAAAATTCATAGTCCCTGTTTCTCTTTTGTTTAGTCTTTTTTATCGCTGTGAAGATATGCCAACGCCAGCTCAACGCACAATCTGCAATCGCCCAGATCAATGGTCTCCACGCCCGAGTGGATATAGCGCGTGGGGATCGAAAGTGCGCCGACCTTCACGCCGATTCCGCTCTTCTGTACCGCAGAGGTATCCGTGCCGCCTGCGGTCAGGATCTCGTACTGGTACTTATATCCCTTTTCCTTGGCAAGCTTGACAAGTCTGTCGATCACACCCTTATTGCAAAGCACCGATGCGTCCTTGACCTTGATCGCCGCACCGCCGCCCAGCTCGCAAGCCATGGGCTTTGCCCCCTGCACGTCGCCCGTACGGGTCACGTCAAAGTTAATGCAGTAGTCGGGGTTGATCTGCTCTGCGGCAGCACCCGCACCGCGTACGCCAACCTCCTCCTGCACCGCGAATACAAAGTACACGTCATCCGCGCAAGGAGTCTGTGCAAGTCTTTCCGCGATCTCGATCATAACGGCACAGCCAATGCGGTCATCCAAGGGTCTGCCTGCAATTCTGCGTGCGGAGAGCTTGATGACGTTGGGTGCGACCGAGAAAAAGTCGCCCACAGCCACGCGCTTTTCAGCATCGCGCGCATCCTTTGCACCAATATCAACCAGCATCTTATCAAACGTCCAATCGCCGGGCTTGACGCCATCCTCGGGCACAAGCACGCCGCGCTGTCCGTTTTCAAACACGACCTCGGAAAATGCGGATGCCGCAAAATGAATGCCGCCGATGGGGGCTAAGCGCAGCATACCGTTCTTTTCGATCTGCGTGACCACAAAGCCGATCTCATCCATATGCGCGACCAGCATGATGCTTCTGCGAGACTCACCCGTGCCCTTCTTGTAAGCGATCAGCGAGCCGATCGCATCGGTATACACCTTGTCGCAAACGGGGGTCATATATTCTGCAATTTTTGCGGCAATGGCACTCTCTCTGCCCGAAATACCGCTCACGTTTACCAAATGCTTGAGTTTTGTCAGCATACTTACTCCTTTATCTCTTTGACGTAAGCGAACAGAAGATCTCTTACGGCATAGTAATCCGAAATTTTAGCTACCTGCACGGGGGCGTGCAGGTTTCTGACGGGATAACCGATTGATACCGTCTTGACACCAAGTGCGCCCGCCTGCACCGAGCCGCCCAGCTGTGCGCGAGGCGTGCCGCATACGCTTTGCACGGCAATGCCGTTCTCGGCTGCACACTTGCGCAGCATAGCGGTCTTGTCCTTATCGTATATCGCGCAGCCGTCCGCAAACGCTACGGCAACGCCCTCTCCCAGGGCGCAAAGGCGTGTGCTCTCGGCAACGCCGGGATAATCGAGTGCTTCCCTTGCCTCCACGATCACGGCAAGGTCGGGCTTAATTGCCGCTGCCGCCACGCGTGCGGGGCAAAACGTGATCTGTGAGCAATCCACAAACGCCACGTACAAATCGTACGGCAATCTCACCATGCCCGATTTGAGCATGCGCAAAAGCTCGATCAGCGCGGCACAGCCGAGTCTTGATTCAAGCGCCTTACCGCCCAAAAATGCTTTTTCCTGACCAAAGCGTGCTATGGGCGTGGCAAAGGTTGCCATACATCCCACGTCAACGTATTTCTTTGCCTCCTCGGCACTCTCTGCACCAATGTCGATATACATTCTGCGTACGGGAGTCAGCTTGCGCCGCTCCTCGGGACTTTGCAAGTGGATCGCCTTGGACGCCACCACGCCCGTAAGCAAACGCTCACCGTCACCCACAAGCAAGCTCTTACCGCCAAGGACGCGCGGGTCAACGTCACCCACAAGACCAAAATGCAAATGTCCCTTATCGTGCACGCGGTTGACGATCAAGCCAACCTCATCCATGCCCGTGCAAAGCAGCACGCGACGCGGCTTGTCCGCGTTGTATCCCTGTCCGCCGCCGCATACCTTGGCAATGACCGTACCCGTGCGATCCACGTAATACGCATCGATCACGTCCGCGATCTGCGCAATAATGCTTTCTCTGACGTTATCGCAGCAGCCCGAGGGTCCGAACTCGGCACAAAGCTGCTCGATCAATTCAAGTCCGTAATATTTCATCTTGCAAAATCCTCCGCGATCTGTTTGTCACAAACAAACGCGCTGACCACGTCCGCAACCGCCTGCGCGTCGCGCAGATCAAGCACCTCGGTGGACGAGTGCATATTCTTGATAGGCAGGCTGACCAGCACCGTTGGAACACCGTCACCCGTCATCCAGAGGCGGTTTGCGTTGGTACCCGTGCTGCCGCCGGTTGCCGAGCAGGTAAAGGGAATGCCGCGCTCGGTAATGAGTCGCTTGGTCATATTGGTCAGCGCGCGGTTGGTCACGGGAGCATACTCCAACACCGCGCCGCTGCCAAAGGGAGCAAGTCCCAGCTCTCCCGTTTCGGGGGTAGCGGCATGCGTCACGTCAATCACCATGGCAAAATCGGGCATAAGCGCAGCACCGCCCGTCATTGCCCCCATCATAGAGGTCTCCTCGCCTGCCGAGAACAGAAAATACACGTCACCTGCCAGATCCTCTGCTTTGACTGCCGCAACACCGTGCGCAATGCACGCGCCGCATGCCTTGTCATCAAACGCCTTACCCGCAAGGCGGTCGCCAAGCAGCGTGGTATACGTGGGCATAAACCCGATCGGGCTGCCGATCGAGATCATTTTCTTGAGCTCATGCGCGCCAAAGCCGGTATCAATGTAAAGCTGTCCGATCTCGGGCAACGCCTCGGGATCATTCCCAAGCAGCCTTGTCGGCATAGCGCACACAATGCCCTCTACGACCTGCTTGCCGTAAATGAGCAGCTTTGCGCCGGGCAGTATGCGCGTATCCACACCGCCTACGTTGGTCATGCGCACAAATCCCTCGTCGGAAATGTCGCAAACCAGCATTCCAATCTCGTCAAAGTGTGCATCCAGCAAGATCTTGGGCGCATTTTTACGTCCGCAACGCTTGATAAATACGTGGTTGCCCACACCGTATGTAATATGCTCGTCAAACAGGTCGCCGAGTATCCTGTCCAGCCCCTGCGTGCTTGCCGACTCTGCGCCCGATACCGAGTAAAGTCCGCAAAGCGACGTGATCAATGATTTCAAATCCATAAACCGTCCTCGTATTTCTTATAGTTGATTGACAATTTCCATAAAGGTGTGCCCTCTTTGCGCAAAATTGGCAAACGCATCAAAGCTTGCGCAAGCGGGAGAGAGCAGTACCATCTCGCCCTTCTTTGCATGGCTTGCCGCACAGCGCACCGCGTCAGCAAAGTTATCCTCACGATACACGGGCAGGCTCATATCTCCCTCGGTGCAAGCGTCCAGTGCAGCCTGAATCTGCCCCGCGGTTGCCCCCGTCAGTACAACGCCCCTGGCGCGCTTTCGCAACACCTTGGCAAGCGGCGCAAACGGGATATGCTTATCATAACCGCCGCAGATCACCCAAGCGCACTTTTCGGGGATACCCGAAAGGGCTGCCGCCGTGCGGGTGGGGGTGGAATCGATGGAGCTGTTATAATACCGCACGCCGTCCTTTTCGCGCACCAGCTGCATGCGGTGCTCCACACCGCCAAAGCTGCGCGCCACGCGCAGCACCATCTCGGGTGTCAGCGCGTCCTGCATAAGACCGATTGCAGTCATGTAATTTTCCACGTTGTGCGTACCGGGCAGCAGTATCTCGTCTGTATCCAGCATGACGCGCTCCGTCTGACCGTCCGCACAAACAATGCAGCCGTCGCGCAAAAACACCGCTCTGCCCTGCACCTCTCCCATAATGCTCTCGTAATCGTGCAATTTTGAAGAGAACAGCGTCAGCGGCACGTCCAAGCCCCGTACCATCTCATAGGTCAGCGCACAATCGCGGTTGGTTACCAACCGCTCCGCGCCTGCGCCCTCAAAAATGTGACGCTTGGCGGCTATGTATTCGTCCATACCCGTGTGCCAATCAAGGTGATTGGGCGAAAGATTGGTCACAGCACTGTACGGCAGCGGCTTTTCCACGGTCATAAGCTGAAAGCTGGAGAGCTCGACCACCGCAAAATCGTCCGCAGTCATATCACGGACGTAAGGCAGCAGAGAGTTGCCGATATTTCCGCCCACGTATACCCTTCCAAAGCCGCGCTCCTGCACGATCTGCTCGGCAAGCAGCTTGGTCAGCGTGGTCGTGGTGGTTTTGCCGTCGCTGCCCGTAACACCCACCACGCGCGCCTCGGTGGACGCCAAGAACAGCTCCATTTCAGAGGTCAGGGTCGCACCGTTTGCCACGGCTGCTGCAATCTCGGGCTTATCGGGGCGAAATCCGGGAGAACGGAAGATCACGTCGCCCGCAAGTCCCTCTAAATAATTTTCCCCGCTGTGAAATTCCACACCGCGCTCTGCCAGCTGCAACGCGCGCTCACCAAGCTGCTCGGGGGATTTTTTATCATACACGCGCACCTCTGCAGCACCGTTTTCCAGTAAAATATCTGCCAGCTGCATATTGGAAACGCCAAAGCCGAGAAGGCAGCAAGTGCCACCCTTTATCAATGCCCATACGGGAGAATCTGTTCTCACGCGCTCACCTCGCATATCTACACTATTTCATTATATATTATAACGCTTCCCCTCTCTTTTTGCAATAGAATTTCCCGAATATTTACGACCTGTACAAATATTTTCCCCAAAAAGCCTTTGCAAAATCGCAAAGTTGTGTTATAATATATTTTGGATATATATTTTTGACGGAGGAATACATGGCAGCAAGCAAAACCACGGGAGCAAAGCAGCAATATAACGACCAGAGCATCACAGCCCTGAAGGGCGCGGACCGCGTTCGTAAACGCCCCGGCGTCATTTTCGGCTCGGATGGACTTGACGGCTGCGAGCACTCCTTTTTTGAAATTCTCTCCAACTCGGTAGACGAGGCGCGTGAGGGACACGGCTCCGAGATCACAGTGCGCGTGTTCCGTGACAAGAGCATTGAGGTGGACGACCGCGGACGCGGCGTACCCTTAGGCTGGAACGAAAAGGAGCAGCAATATAACTGGTATCTGATCTACTGCGAAATGTACGCAGGCGGCAAATACGACAACAACAGCGGGGACTCCGCATACGAATACTCTTTGGGCTTGAACGGTCTGGGCGCGTGCGCAACGCAATACAGCTCGGAATTTATGACCGTCACCTCCTTTGACGGCAAGTATGAGCGACAGATCAGCTTCAAGAAGGGCGAGCCCGTGACCGAGCTTTCCGAGCGCGAGCTGGAAAGAAAGGAAAAGCGCACCGGTACGCGCATCCATTGGAAGCCCGACCTTGAGGTCTTTACCGACATCAACATCCCCCATAGCTTCTACGTGGATACCCTGCACCGCCAGGCGGTGGTCAACCCCGGCATCTGCTTTATTCTGCTGATCGAGCAAGAGGATAAAACCTTCTCCGAGCAGCGTTTCGTATACGAAAACGGCATTTCCGGCTACGTTTCCGAAATGGTTGGCGAGCAGGCGGTCACCCAGCCCGTGCTGTGGCATATGGAAACGCAAGGTAAGGACAGAGCGGACAAGCCCACCTACAAGGTCAAGGCTGACTTCTCCTTCTGCGTTTGCAACACGGTCAACGCGCTGGAATACTACCACAACTCAAGCTTCTTGGAGCACGGTGGCTCCCCCGATAAGGCAGTCAAATCCGCGTTTGTGTTCGCGCTGGATAAATATCTGAAAAACAACAATAAGTATAACAAAAACGAGGCAAAAATCCAGTTTTCCGATATCGCGGACTGTCTGGTGCTGGTCATCAACTCCTTCTCTACCAGCACGTCCTATGAAAACCAGACCAAAAAATCGATTACCAATGAGTTTATCTACTCGGCAATGAACGATTTCTTGCGTCAGAATCTTGACATCTATTTCACCGAAAACCCCTTGGAGGCAGAACGCTTTGCCGCACAGGTACTGGTCAACAAGCGCAGCCGCGAATCTGCGGACGCAACAAGACTCAACATCAAGAAAAAGCTGACCGGCACCATCGACATTGCCAACCGTGTGGAAAAGTTTGTCAACTGCCGCACTAAGGATACCTCCATCCGTGAGCTTTACATCGTGGAGGGCGACTCGGCTCTGACCTCCTGCAAGCTGGCAAGATGCGCAGAATATCAGGCGATCATCCCCGTGCGCGGCAAGACCTTGAACTGTCTGAAGGCAGACTACGAGCGCATTTTCAAGAGTGAGATCATTACCGACCTTCTTAAGGTCATCGGCTGCGGCGTAGAGATCCAAGGCAAGAAGGTCAAGGGCGACCTGACAGCGTTTGACCTTGACGCACTCAAGTGGTCCAAGATCATCATCTGTACCGATGCGGACGAGGACGGCTTCCAGATCAGAACCCTCTTGCTGACACTGTTCTACCGCCTGCTGCCCACCCTCTTGCAGGAAGGCAAGGTCTTTATTGCGGAATCTCCCCTGTTTGAAATTCAGACAAAGGATAAAACGTATTTTGCATACGACGAATTTGAAAAGGCAGAGATCCTCAAAAAGATCGGCAATAAAAAATATACCCTGCAGCGTTCAAAGGGCCTTGGCGAGAACGATCCCGACATGATGTGGCAAACCACCATGAACCCCGCAACGCGCCGCCTTGTAGCAGTCACCCCCACGGATGCAGAGGCGACAAACATTATGTTTGACACCTTGCTTGGTGATAATCTCGCCGCAAGAAAGGTGTTTATCGCAGAAAAGGGCAGTCAATATATCAAGGACGCAGACATTTGACGTTTTACACAACCATTTCGCTTGAGTTTCGTAAAATTTTCACAATATTTTGTGAGTTTTTCATGATTTTCCTCTTGATTTTTTTGTGATATTGTGGTATGATATTGCGGTAAATAAAAAAGAAGGAGAACGAACATGCTCAAGAAGATCGGAAGAGTCACCTATGACACCGAAACCGCTACCCTGATCGTCAAGAAGACGGTTGGCAGCTTCGGCGATCCCGCAGGCTACGAGGAAACCCTGTACCAGACCCCCGCAGGTCATTATTTCGTATACACCAATGGCGGCGAGCAGTCCCCCTACACCACTGAGGGCATCAAGAGACTCAAGGCAGAGGACGCACAGCAGTTCATCGCTGAAAACGCATAATGCATGCGTAGTTGACATACACCGAGTGGCGGGCATCCCCGCCCTCGGATTTGTCAAATCCTGTGTACTGCAAAAAATAAATATAAAAAATTTGATTTTTTTTGAAAATAATGCTTGACAAGTAGTATTTTTTGTGGTATGATATACAGGTCGTCAAGATAATATGGAGAGATGGCCGAGTGGTCGAAGGCGCACGACTGGAAATCGTGTTACCCTCAACCGGGTACCAGGGTTCAAATCCCTGTCTCTCCGCCAAATAAAAGCACCCTACCGCAAAGCGGTAGGGTGCTTTTATTTGGCGGATCGCCTCACGATTTGAACCCTCGCCGCTCGGCGCAAAGCGCCAACCGGCATAGTTTGCGCAGGTTACCCGAACGCTTTTCACGACCTTTGGCGCAAACATGGGTTCGTAAATCCCTCCCTGCACAAAGTTACTATCTAACACGCAAACATTCGGGGGCGCCTTCTCGGCGGGAGCACCCCCCCCGCCCTACGATAACGCTGACAGTCGAGGACGCCTGTCCCTACGTAATTCCCCTCTTTCCTTCTCAAATCTCCCCCCTCCCTATTGCTTTTCCCCACAATCTCATGTATAATAAAGACACCCCAAGCCGTTTGGTACTTGGGACGCCACATTCTGTATAAGAGCGAGGTAACGCATGACCAAATTCAAACAAGGCGCAGGCATTCTGCTGGCTATACTGGCTGCCGCGCTTTACGCCATCAATTCTCCCTTTTCCAAGCTACTGCTTGATCACATGCCCTCAACGCTTATGGCAGGCTTTTTATACCTCGGC
>JAGBXH010000489.1 GCA_017629395.1 Clostridia bacterium
CCCGCGGGGGAAGATATTTGCAAGCAAATTAGACCGCAGCGGAAGAAAAACGCGAATACTTGGAGCGATTTTCTGACGCGGTTGCGGTGGATGAGGTACACCACACGGACGCTCTTTCACATCTTCGCAAATGCAATAGGGGCTGAGTTGATGACTCAGCCCCTTGCGTGTTTATGTTGTAATATAAGTCGTTTATACCCCGAAATGCTTCTCGATCACGGCAGCAATCTTTTCCGCTCCCTGCTCGATGGTGCCCGATGCGTCGATGATCTCAATCTTCTCACCGCGTGCACGCAGCTTTTCGAATACGTCCAGATAGCGCGCGCGGAACTTTGCCAGCGTTTCAGCCTTTTCGTAGATCTCGGTCGAGGTGCGCCCCTTGGTGATGCGCTTCATGCTCTCCTCGGGGGAGAGGTCAAGGAAAATGCAAAGGTCGGGGCGGCGGATCTCGGGGCAGGTGCAGTTTGCCGCCATGACCCAGTCAAAGTCGGTCAAAGATCCCTGGTAGGCAAGGGAAGAGTAGTAGTAGCGGTCGCAAATGACCGCCTTGCCTGCGGCAAGCTTGCCCTCAATACCGTGCTCGGGGTCTACGTTGTGGTCAATTCTGTCCTGCACGAACATGGCTGCTACTTGCGTGGGCGTCTTTTGCAGCTCACCCGACAGCACGCGTCGGATATCCCTGCCCGTGGGCATGCCCGTGGGCTCTGCGGTCACGTAGGTGTCAAGCCCAAGCGCACGCAGTCTGTCTGCCAAAAGATTTATCTGCGTGGTCTTACCCGCGCCGTCAATGCCTTCAAAAACAATAAACATATCTATGTAATCCTGTCTTTCATCCATCATTGGATATATTTTACCCCATTTTTACTTTTTTTGCAAGAGGAAAGCACAAAAATACTTTACTTTTTCCTGCGAGTATGCTACAATCAAAGAAAAGAAAGGGGTGAGTGCGCATGAAAAGAATACGTTTGATCTGCCTTGTACTGCTTTTCGTTCTGACGCTGTGTGCATGCTCACAACAGGGAGAGGGACAACCGCAGCTGAGCGTGAGCGGTGAATGGACCGGCTCTGCGCCCAATTTTGCGGTGCTTGACAAGGATGGGAAAGCCGTGCAGCTGTCGGATTTTGCCGGCAAGCCAATCGTGATCAACTTTTGGGCGACGTGGTGCGGCTATTGCAAGCAGGAAATGCCGGACTTTGATAAGGCATACAAGGAGTATCCCGATGTGGTCTTTATGATGATCGATGCGACCGACGGGGTGTATGAGACCCGTGAAAAGGCGGACGCATACGTCAGGCAAGAGGGATTTTCCTTCCCCGTTTATTATGACGTTTCAAGTCTTGCGCAGAGCGCGTATCGGATCAGCGTGTATCCGACGACCGTGTTTATTGACTCGCACGGTGAAGTGGTTGCCCAAAAGAAGGGTATGATCAGCTACGAGACGCTGCTTCAATGCATTGCGCTGATTACCGAATAAAGCAAAGAGGGTGCTGAGTCCAAGACTCAGCACCCGTTTTATTTGGAATCAATCGTTGAGGTTTACACCGAACAGAGCGGCAACTGCGTCAAGCGTCAGCTGATCCACCTCGGGATGTGCCTGGCCGTATGCCTTGACTGCAACGACGAATTCGGTGTGATCCTTAGAGCCGGGCTTGATCTTGCCGCTGAGCTCGTAGGGGTCGAACACGGTCACCTTGCTGCCGTCGGTCAGCACGTCCTTGAGTGCATGGCGTACAGCCTTGGAATCCAGCATGGTGTTGACGGATTCTGCTGCGGTGGGCAGCTTACCGTCGCCCGCGCCGGGAGCGGAGGAGAACAGCTTGGAATCCTTGGAGTCCTTACCTGCCAGCGCAATATCCATGATCTGATTGAGTGCCTTTGCTTCCTTTTCAGCATTGGACTTGTCGGAGTCTGCAATATAGCCGAACAGCGACTTGATCAGATCGGAGGTCACGAGTGAGTACTTTTCGGGGATCTTGTTCTCAACCAGACGAGCGGGGGTCACGTAAACCTCGATCATGCCTGCGGTCTGTGCGTTCAGGCTGCGGATCAGGCTGACCATTTCGTCCTGGGAGATAGAGCCGTCCTTGGAGAGTGTTTCCATAATATTGGCAGCGCCTGCCACGGTATTCATGGTATCGGCGTAGCTTCCTTCGCCTTCGGTTGCCTTTCCTGCAAGCTGGGTAGCGGTCTGCATATCAATCTTGGCAGCGTCGCGCACGGTTTCGGATTGCAGCACGGAGGTGAACAGGTCAGCGGTCTTGTCCTTGCCGAAGGTATTGGTCTGTGCAAGGGAGTCGAGAATGGTACCAACGGAGCTTGCAAGGTCGGTGATGTTCAGCTCGCCACCGTCCAGCACGTCGGTCAGGCTTGCAGCCGTATCAAAGATCGCCGTAATGGCGTTTGCATCCATGTCAATGGTTTCGGAGGTAATGTTCTCCGCAGCTGCCTTGGTGTCAATGAGCAGCGTTTCCAGCGTGACTACGGTGGAGGTCTTTTTCATGTCCTCGGTGGACTGCATGCTGCTGACGCATTCGTTGGTCTTGGAGGAAACGGGTGCGGTGATCTCAATGCTCATCAACTGCTCCAGCACAGCGGAGTCGCTTCCAAGCAGATCGGTAAAGGTTTCGGTCACAAGCTCGGTTGCCTTTTGAACAATATCTGCATCGTCAGCGTCAAGAGCGGAAAGCTGTACGCAAAGGGAAGCGACCGCTACTGCAGCGCAGGATTGACGCTGCTGCTCGCTCATGCGTCCGTAAACCGTGCCTGCAAAGGGGTCTGCAGCCTTTTGATCGGCAAGCAGATCAAAGGTGGGGCGGGTGGAGAGCGCGTTGGTTGCCTGCAGAGCACTCTGCGCGTACAGCACAAAGAACGCCTGCACGTCAGCCTCGGTGATCTCTTGCGTGTTGTTCTCCACAAGGTCGTGCAGCATTGCGGCTGCGTAAAGCTCCATGACCTGCGTATCAACCTCCATGCCCGCGGTGTCAAAGGCGGTGTTGAGCTGCTCGGAGATCGCCTGCAGACGCTGCTGCTCGGGCAGACGGCTGACGTTGTTGAGCGTGTCGGTCACGGTGGTCATGTATTGGTCGTATACAGCGGATGCATTCGCGGGAATGTTGAGCACCTGCCCGACGGCACGAACGCCCAGGTTCATGATCTCGGGGATCAGGCGTTTCATGCTTTGGTTTGCACCCAGCGTGGTAACGAGGGTGTTGACGGTGTCACCGCCCAGCGCGCTCATCAGCGCGTTCGTATCGGAAAGGTTTGCAAGTGCACCGCTGCGTGCCAGAATGGAAACCAGCTCTGCGGTGGTCTTGACGTCAGCCTGCAAAAGCACGGCTTGTCTTGCGTCGTCGTGCAGGATCTCCAGCACGGCAACCAGCATAGGCTCAAGCAGCTCGCCGCCCTCACCCAGCGAGGGAGCTTCTATGCCAACGAAGGATTCGCCGTTCAGCCATGCATCGGTTGCAGCAAAGATCACGTCACCAACAATGGGGGAGAGCAGGCGGGAGTCGGCAAAGGAATCACCGATCGCGCTGATGATGGCTGCCTCCTCTTCACCGTAGGTGGCGAAGTCGGTGTTATCTGCAAGCGCGAGCACGTGCTGGGACAGCGTGATGATGGAGGAAAGCTCCTCGGATACCTTGACGTTCATACCGGCAACCTTCATGCTCATGACGGAGTCAGAGAGTGCCTTGCCGCCCAAAGTGCGGTAAGCCTTGAGCACGGGCGCGGAGTCAAGCTCGTTGATGACGTCCTGCACCTGCGCGATTACGGGCTCGTCTGCGGGCAGAACGCCCTGGGCGGTCAGCTCGTTGAGCGTGGGTTGTGCAATGCTTAAGTAGCAGGAGAGCGGAATGAGCAGTATCGCTACAATGATCACGCCCTGCACAGCACCCATGCCGGCTGCGATGAAACGGAACAGAACGGGATTGCGGCGACGCTTGGGCTGTGTCACCTCAACCTCGACGGCTTCACCCTCAACCGTTTCAGCCTGCTCGGCAGCGAGCTTTGCGGCGCGCTTTGCAGCGCGTTTTCTGAGGATGGCGCGTACGATTGCGACAACGGCGAACACCAGCAGCGAAACGACCCATGCAGTAAGGAACAGAACTGCAAAAAGCACAACGCACAGCATGGGGAGCGCAAGCGCAACGACCAGCTGCAGCACCAGCTCAACAAGAGTGGGGGAGATGGCAGCGAATTCCAGTGCCTGCGTTGTGATCTCAACGGCATTTGCACCGAACTGCTCGCCGATCAGACCCAGATTGTTGCGCACCAGCGTCATCAAGGTGTCAGCGGAGGGGAGCACCAGCTTGATCACCCAGCAGAACACGAGCACGAGTGCCGCGCTGGCTGCAGTAATGATCAGGTGGACCCTGGATTTGGAAAAGCCGAACAGTGCGGCAATACCGGCGCAGAGTGCTACGACCAGTAAAACGGCACCAAGCAGAATAAGACCTGACATGATATGATCCTCCAAATTTTACATAAAAATATATTATAAGGATATGACTAACTTTCATTATAGTACATATTTCAGGCGTTGTCAAGTCTGTATTTGCACAAAAATGTGACAAAAGAAATATAAATGAAGCAATATGATGAAAAAGCTGTAAAAAACTTGTAAAAAACTGAGAAAAAATCAAAAAAACTTTCAAAAAAGTATTGACAAATCAAAAGTGCTGTGATATAATAACTGGGCGTTGTGAAAAGACGCACAATATGGCGGGATAGCTCAGTTGGCTAGAGCAACCGGTTCATACCCGGTAGGTCATGGGTTCAAGTCCAATTCCCGCTACCAGGCCCGTTGGTCAAGCGGTTAAGACACCGCCCTTTCACGGCGGTAACATGGGTTCGATTCCCGTACGGGTCACCAGAAAAAGAACAAGGTGCAACATCGTTGCACCTTGTTCTTTTTCTGTCGCCCCATACGAGGAATCTCACCCAAGTTCGCATTCGCCGCTCGGAGATCGGAGAGCGGCTTGCGCAGCAAGACATTCTCCAGGCGGAGAGCGTGCGAATATTCGCCGCAGGCGAAATTCCCGTACATCTTCTATTCGCGCAAAGCGCACGACCCCGTTCGCATTCGCCGCAGGCGAAAATCTCGTAATTTGATTTGGTTATTTAAGCTGCCTGAAAAAATTGTTTTTGATGCCGATCGTTGCGATGGATCTCATTTGAAGGTTGGCGATAAAATACGAGGCACGTATCTCAAAGGAACAATCGACGGAAATAATGTTCACGTAGTTAGTGTGAGCGTAATAACGGATTAGGCTATAATTAAAGCCGATATCATTCGACGACGACTACAAGGAAAGGCGGCACCTGATCGAGTGCCGCATTTTGCGCTATGTTCATGCATTTTTCAAAAAAACATGTTATAATATAGGCGAAATTACAAATGTCATGTTTGATTGCGTAAATGTAAAGTCTCTGTGATAGACTTTTTATTAGCCTTTATATATAATAATTATGCAATCAAACATGAATTTGGGAGGCTATCATGAAATTCGCAGACAAGATGTTGGATTTAAGAAAGAAATCGGGGCTTACACAAGAGGAATTGGCAGAAAAGTTAGCTGTTTCGCGGCAAGCGATTTCGCGCTGGGAAATGGGACTTGCGGTGCCGGACGCGTCAAACCTACTGCAAATCTCACAACTTTTTAAGGTTACTGTTGACTATCTGATTAACGACGAATATTCATGTGATGAAGATATTCCGATCGTAAAATCAAAAGAAGAATCGCTCAGCAGAGAAATGAAAAAAGTACCGGCTATGATCAAGTCCACATTGATCGGTTTGGCAATTTCCGTTATACTGGCGTTGTTGCTATTTCCTTTTCATGCAGAATTGCCGGTGCTGGTTATTCCCGTTATCGTTCTGCCGTTTCCCGCGTTTTATTTTTCAGTATTTTATAAGGAGCTAAAGTCGTTGAAATTGATTGGAATCGCAAGTGCCGTTCTTTTGCTGGCAGTCAATGTGATTACGATTATCGGCTTTTGGATTTCTTATAACGCTCATCATGGCGAAGCATACGTGCATTTGATTTTGTGGGATAACATTTTGTGTTTCATGAATGCCGCGGCGCTGATCTCGTTTGGTGGTTTTATCGCTTTTACCGGTAAACCGAAAAAATGGTGGGTTAATTTGCTAATCTATGTATTCGAGTCGGTGCTTTGGATAGCTGTAGTCATCATCCTGTACAGC
>JAGBXH010000064.1 GCA_017629395.1 Clostridia bacterium
CATCGTGATACAGCACCTCAAAGCTGCCGCCGTCCAGCGCGGGATGCTCTGCACGCAGCTGACCAAGCTTTTGATAAAATGCCAACAATTCCGCGCGATAGGGCTCGTCCAGCTCATGCCAGGGCATGGGCATACGGCAGAAGGGATCGCGCGCGCCCTCCAAGCCCAGCTCGTCCCCGTAGTACAGCGACGGAATGCCGAATACCGTATACTGCAGCGCAGCCGCCATTTTCACCAATCGCACCGCCTCGGCGCGCACCTCGGGTGAAAGTCTGTAGGTTGAAAGCTGCTCGTTAGTCTTGTCCAGATCCTCCTCCGTGCTGCCAAGCATGGTCAGAATGCGCTCGGTATCGTGCGTGCCGATCAAATTCATCAGCGCGTGGCATACCTCTTCGGGATAGGAGGAATACAGCTCGGTCAGCACGTTATAAAGCCCCTGGGCATCACGGTAGCGGATAAAATCCAGAATACCGTTGCGCACGGGATAGTTCATCACGCTGTCCAGCTGCTTGCCGGACAAATAGCGACGGCGGCTGCCGTATGCGATCTTATCGGCAGCGTTTTCCCAAACCTCGCCAATAATCACAGCCTCCCCGTTGCTTTCTTCTTTGACAGCCTCGCGGAACTCATCCAAAAAGGGATTGCAAAGCTCGTCCGCCACGTCCAAACGCCAGCCTCCGATGCCCATTTTGACGTACTTTCTTGCAATGCCCTCTTTGCCCGTAAAATATTCGCGGCAAATGGGCTTGCAATGGTTGAGTCTGGGCAGGATCGGAATGCCCCACCAGCAATCGTACTGATCGGGATGGGATTTGAAATCATACCACTCGGCATAAGGCGAGCTTGGCGACTGATACGCCCCTTCTTCCTCATATTTTCCGTAGCGGTTGAAATAGCGGCTGTCGTCACCCGTATGGTTGAACACACCGTCCAGAATCACGCGCATGCCGCGCTCCCC
Organism: Clostridia bacterium; assembly: GCA_017629395.1. GTDB lineage: Bacteria > Bacillota > Clostridia > Oscillospirales > CAG-272 > SVQP01. The sequence goes on from JAGBXH010000064.1 coordinate 959, forward strand.
TGCCTTGGCAATCAGGTGCGCAAACGCCTCCTCACCGCCAAACGCGGGGTCAATCATCTCATAGTCGCCCGTATCGTATTTATGGTTGGAATACGCCTTGAATACAGGGCTTAAATAAATCACCTTGACGCCAAGAGATGCAAGATAATCCAGCTTTTGCGCCACGCCCCACAGGTTTCCGCCGAAAAACACGTTATTGGATACGGGCGCGCCCGGGTAAGGCGCATACTGCGGAACACCGTTCTCCCAGTCGGGATTGATCTCGGCATCCTCACATGTGCCGACCGCACCTTCCCCGCGGAAAAAGCGGTCCACGAATATATGATACATCACACCCTTGCCAAACCAAGCAGGCACGGTGTAGTCACTTTCAAAAATCAACATACGAAATCTTGCGCCCGAGGAGCGGGACAGATAAAAGTCCACGTTATTGATACTCTCGGTAAACATGGTGTCAAAGCCCTTGAGCAACAAGAATTCAAAATAATACAGTCCGCTCTTCTCGCAGCGGCAAAGCTTGCGGGTATCCAGCTGACAGGTATAGATAATTGCGGTGTCGGTTCTCTCATACACGGTCATTGCCACGTCCACGTCGCCGCAGCCGTCAATATTACCGCGCAGTACAGCACCCTGCGCCTCCAGTGCGACGGGCACCTCCAAATACAGGTCAAGTACGCTGCCAAAAGCAAACGCGCTTTTGCGCGTCACGTCCTCTCCCTTACAAATCTTCTTCAATTTGACACCGTTTGCTTGCATAAAAGCCTCCGAAAAATACTCTTTCGGGGCTGTCGCCAAAAAACGACAGCCCCATGGATATAAAAGATACGATAAATTACTTCAAGGGCTCAATATGCCAGATCTTTTCGGCATATTCCTTGATCGAGCGGTCTGCGGCAAAGTATCCGCAGGCTGCGGTGTTGAGCAGCGAGCGTCTGGACCATTCCATACGGTTTGCATAATCCTGTACTGCCTGCTGGTGGGTCAGACGGTAAGACTCAAAGTCTGCCAGACACATGAAGGGGTCTGCTACGCCGTGACCGGACAACAGATAGGTTGCGATATCCGCAAAAGATTCGCCTGCAAAGCCAACGGTCAGGAAGTTGACAATGCGCTCCAGACGCTTGTTGTTTGCATAGAACTCCGCAGAGCGGTAGCCGCGCAGCCACAGCTGCTCGACCTCCTGTGCAGTCAGACCGAAGATATACATGTTCTCCTCGCCCACAGCGTCCAGCATTTCAATGTTCGCGCCGTCCAAAGTACCAATGGTCAGCGCGCCGTTGATCATCAGCTTCATGCAGCCCGTGCCGCTTGCTTCCTTACCTGCAAGCGAGATCTGCTCACTGATATCCGCAGAGGGGATCAGAATCTCCGCGGTGCTGACGTCATAGTTCTCAAGGAACACCAGATTGAGCTTTTGCTTGATCTTGGGGTTCTTTTCAATGTCCTTGCTGATCATGCAAAGCAGCTGAATGATGCGCTTTGCCATCTGATAGCCGGGAGCAGCCTTAGCACCGAAGATATAGGTCTGAGGCGTCATTTCCAGATCGGGGTTGTCGCGCAGCTCCAGATAAATACCGATGACGTTGAGTGCATTGAGCAGCTGACGCTTGTACTCGTGCAGACGCTTGATCTGTACGTCATAAATGCTATGGGTATCGATCTTCTGCCC
>JAGBXH010000065.1 GCA_017629395.1 Clostridia bacterium
CGTTTGTAAAACAGCCGTTTTTGTCGGGCGCTTCAATGCTCATCAGCGTTCCGCCGAATTCGCAAACCTTGGCGCGAATACCGCCCACATGATGCTGTAAGGTGTAAACGTAAACCTCGCGTCCATCGGGCATATAGCCGAATAATTCTTTGGTTACCATATACTTACTCTCCGTATCCGTCCGGATTCATGGTCTGCCAGCGATATGCGTCCTCGCACATGCGGTTAATGTCGTACTTTGCCTTCCAACCAAGCTCTTTTTCTGCCTTTGCAGGATCCGCATAGCAGGTTGCAATATCACCGGGACGGCGTTCCACAATGCGATAAGGCAGAGGCTTGCCGGTAGCCTTTTCAAACGCGTGTACAACCTCCAGTACAGAGTATCCCTTGCCGGTACCGATATTGAAGTAATCAATGCCCTCTTTGCTCATAGCCAGTTCAAGAGCGGAGAGATGTGCCTGCGCAAGGTCTACGACGTGAATGTAGTCACGTACACCGGTGCCGTCGGGAGTCGGATAGTCATTGCCGTAAACGCGCAGATATTCGCGCTTGCCGGATGCTACCTGGGTAATATAAGGAAGCAGGTTGTTGGGAATACCGTTGGGGTCTTCGCCGATCAAGCCACTCTCGTGTGCGCCGATAGGATTGAAATAGCGCAGAATGGAGATTCTCCAAGAAGGATCGGATACGTGGGTATCCTTGAGAATACGCTCAATCATGTGCTTGGTTTCACCGTAAGGGTTAGTGGTATTGCCCGTGGGAAAATCCTCGCGGATCGGTACGGTTGCGGGATCACCGTAAACAGTTGCGGAAGAGCTGAAAACAATGGTCTTTACGTTATGCTCCTTCATGGAGTTACAGAGATTGATCGTACCGGTCAGATTGTTGTGATAATATGCCAAAGGCATGCTGACAGATTCGCCTACAGCCTTAAGACCTGCAAAGTGGATGCAGGAATCAATTTCGGGACACTCGTCAAACATGCGGTCAACCGCAGGCTTATCAAGCAGATCGATCTCATAGAATTTGAAATCTTTACCTGTAATTTTACGAATACGATCCAAAACACAAGGCTTACTGTTGGAGAAGTTATCAAGAATTACAAGCTCGTAACCCTTATTGAGAAATTCTACTGCTGCGTGAGAGCCGATAAAGCCCGCACCGCCCGTAATCAATACTGCCATTTTTATATCCTCCGTGTTTTATAAATATTTCTGGATGATCTGATTCATCTGATCCATTTTCTGTTCCATATCGGCAACCAGCTTGAACTGATTACGCGCACGGTCAAGATTATGCTGAGAATATGACGTTCTGAAATAGGTGTCACCGTTGAGATAGTCCGTCAAGAAGCGAATACCTGTTTCCAGTGTCAGTATGTAAGCACCCATGGGCAAGGAGCGAATCTCCTCTTCGGTCAGCGAATGATCAAGACCCTCGATAAAGCCCTTTGCAAACGCATCGAACATTTCAAGTCTGACGAAAACCTTATCAAGATCAGTTTCGTCCTCTGCGGCAGAGGATGCGCCAAAACGAATGCTGTCACCAAAGTCAGCCAGCACGGAGCCGGGCATGACGGTAACCAAGTCAATCACGCAAATGCCCTCGCCCGTTTCGTTATCAAGCATGATATTGTTGAGCTTGGTATCGTTGTGCGTCACACGCAACGGAATTCTACCGTCGGCTATGCGTTCGTTGATATAGCTGCAGGTCTCTTGTCTGCGCAGTACGAATGCAATTTCGTCGTGTACGCTTTCACGGCGTCCTGCTGCATTGTTTTCCATCGCGGTGATAAACTGATTGAATCTATCCTCGGTATTATGGAAATTCGGAATCGATTCAAACAAAACGGATGCGTCAAAATCAGCAAGCTGTCTTTGGAAGTTACCGAATGCTTTGCCGACCTTGGTGAACATTTCCTCTGATTCAACAGCCTGATAACAGGTTGCGTCCTCGACAAATTTATATGCGCGCCAATAATTACCTTCTTCGTCAACGTAAGCGTAATGACCGTTCTTAGTGAACACAACGTGCAGTGTGCCGCGCTCGGCGTCTGCACCTGATGCGAGCAGCTTACCTTCAATGTGCTTTGTAACGTGTAAAATGTTTTGCATGACCTCGTCGGGTTTTTTGAAGATCGAGGTATTGACGATCTGCATAACGTAGCGGCTGAGTCCTTGGTCTGACGTACAATCCACAAAATACGTGGAGTTGATATGTCCGGTGGTGCATTCGGTTACCGAAATGGGAGTACCGATAAATTCAAAATTTTCAGCAATTAAAAAAATCTGTGCCTGATTCATAAGTTTCCTTTCAATCTTGTTCGGGCTGTATCAACCCCATAATGAATCCGGATATACACCATTTTCGATCATATGATTGATCGATGCTTTGACGTATTCCTTATCTTGTGTATATGTAACGCCATACCATTGCGCATCGGTCTTATATACCTTTACGTCACACAGACCTGCCTTCATGAAGCTATCTACTGCGCCGGGAATAAAATATTCACTTTTGAGCTCTGTACCGCGATCGTCAAGGAAAGCGTGCAACCCTTGCGTAAGCCTTGGCACGATCGTAGGCGTCATTCCCCAGAAGTTCATGGAAACAGTTGTATTTGCAGGAAGATCGATCCACTCGCCCTGCTCATTACAGTATGCTGCGTGATCTTCGACGCGTTTGATATCGGTGCGCTCTACTACAGAGTCCAGCATGCCGGATTCATTGACGTAGCATTGACCGCGAGAAACCGTTCCGCTGTCCGAGAGGGTGTTTCCGAGGCTATAGCCAACCATACAATAATGGTCACCGTCAGGATGAGCCATTAAGTGCTCAGCTGCCTTGAAAAAAGCATCACGACCATAGAAGTCATCGGAGTTGATTACGATAAAGCTTTCGGTCAGAAACTCTCTTGCGGCATATAGCGCGTGGCCTGTCCCCCACGGCTTGGTTCTCCCTTCCGGTACAGAGTAACCTTCGGGAAGATCGTCCAATTCCTGAAATGCATAATAGGTCTGTATGTGCGGAGAAACCCTTTTTCCGACCGTTTCAAGAAAGGCTTGATGATTTTCTTTTTTTATGATGAAAACCACTTTATCAAAACCTGCCTGAATGGCGTCGTAGATAGAAAAGTCAATGATGAATTCGCCGTGAGCGGTCATGGGGTCAATCTGCTTGAGCCCGCCGTAACGGGAGCCCATACCGGCAGCCAAAATTACAAGAGTCATGTTGTTCCTCCTCAAATGATATAACATATTACATTATACAACATCTCATTTAAAATTGCAATAACATAATCGTGAATTTTCTTGACTTTTATTCGACTTTTGTACATTTTCTCTTGACAAATTCAGTTTGATCGTTTATAATAAAAGTGTATCATATGGGACACAAGGAGGCACTGTGAAAGAGATTTTAGAAATACTTGATAGCTTGCCTATCACAAGCGGGGCGGACAGTACCTGCCTGCTTGCGGCAGCAGACGTTTCTACCCCAAAATTTTTAATGATCGAACGAGGTGCGATCATTCTGTCGCCCGGGCAGATCGAGGACGCATTATACGTTCTTTGCGATGGCAGTGCCGTGGCTTATTCCGCAGATGAGGATAAGCAAGTCTTGTTGCGCACGTTTGTGCCTTACGAAATTTTCGGGATATCCAATCTGTATACCGATCTCCCCTTTGCTACCAGAATCGTTGCCAAAAGTGATTGCAGGGTCCTGGTGTTGGATAAAACCTTCTTGTCATACCTGATCGATCATGATAGTAGGGTTCGATACCAATATATTTCATTTTTGGCGCAAAAAACACTGTACCTGAATCAAAAGATCTCTTATCTCACAGCAGGCTCTGCTGAGCAGAGATTGGCGTATTGGTTAGATTCAAATGCCTGCGGTGACGTTGTTTCAATACAAATCCCTATGAATGCGCTCTGCACAATGCTGGATATTGGCAGAGCTTCATTGTACCGTGCGTTTGACAAGCTTGAGCGCGACGGGTTTATCATCCGACAACAAAAGACGGTTCGTCTACTTGAACGCGACCGTATGTTGCATTATTACAAATGACATAAAATGAAAGGACATTTACATTATGAAAAAGACAATCAAACTCTTCTCTGTACTTTTGACCCTTTTGCTGGCAGCTTCGATATTCGCAGGCTGTGTTGCCCCGAATCCCGATCCCGAGCAAAAGCCGACACTTGATAACGTAAACGTTATGGTGCTCAACGGCACGACGGGCTTTGGCATGGCTAAGCCCGTCGTGCCGTTGAGCACCATGACGTTTACGTTTTCAAGTGTCGGCTTTTGCTCGGGATCGGGATTCGGGGCAACACAGCCTGCGAATATCGAAGCTGCCAGCAAAAGTGTCAA
>JAGBXH010000008.1 GCA_017629395.1 Clostridia bacterium
CAGCGTGCCTGCAATGCCGATCTGCTCACCGTCGATCAGAATTCTGACCTGCTCGGGATCAATTCCGGCGTACTTGGCAATGGTTTGGGTCAGCGAGTCGATCAGCGCATCGTAGTTGTCGTAGGACGTAATCTGCGCGGAGAGCGTGACGGTCACGGACTTTTGCGCGCTAAGGGCGAGCTGCTGCTGCACAAATTCCCACAGCGTGTTCGGTACAACCGTGGGCTGCGTGGTGTCGGTTTCTACGGAATAGTTCAGAATTTCGACCTCATCGCCTACGACGTTGAGGTGCTTCCACGCCGCAAAGACGTTTTGCGTGCCGCCCGGCAGATTGACGCGCTCGCGCTTTTGTGTGCCGTTTTCGTTGACGTAATAGACCCAGACGTTTTCGGGCAATCCCTTGACGGGCTCGTACGCAACGTCCAGCGTCTTGGGGATAAAGGGAATGATGACTGCCGTCATGCACACCATAAGAGCAATCAGCGCAGCGGCAGGGATAAGGAGCAGCCGCGCGTATCTTTGCCGCCTTTTCTTTGCCTGCATTTCCTGCTCAATTTGTAACAGACGCTCCACCGCATCCACGTCGATGTGGCTGATGCCGTCTGTGAATAAGTCTTTTTTCATACTTTGTAACCCTCGCTTTCCAAAAGCTGCCGCAGATCCTGCTTGATAGCGGCAATTTCTTTGTTGACCGTGGACTTGCTGCACCCCAGGCGCGTTGCAATGTCGTCAATGGGGCGGCAGAGGTAGTATCTGCTCATAAAGATGAAGGCACGGCGGTCAGAGAGCGTGTTTGTAAACTGCGTCAGAATGTCGCCAAGCGCACGCGCTTCTTGCTCGGAATGAAAGCTGTCACCGTCCGAGAGCATATCGCCAAGGTCGGAAAGGGACGAGATCATCTCTGCGGGCACGCGCTTTTGCCGCTTGCTTGCCTTGAAGCGGTTGATGGCGGTCTTGCGCATGATCGAGAGCAGGTAAGCCTTCAGGCTATCGGGGCGCGCGGGGGGGATGGAATTCCAAACGCGCACGTAGGTATCGTTTAAGACTTCCTCGGCATCCTGCGCGTCGTGCAAGAGATTTTTTGCCAAGGAGAGCAGACGCGCGCGGTAAGCGCGGTCGGTTTCCTTGATCGCGCGTTCATCACGCTGCCAATACAGGTCAATGATCGCTTGGTCGTTTGCCGTTTGCTTCATAACACACCTCCTTTTCGGATTTTTTTAAGGGCCCTTCATCTATATCAGTCAACAAATTTTGGAAAAAGTGTAAGGATTGAAAAAATTTTTCAGGGGCGGATGCAAAATCCGCCCCTACGGAAATTAAAATACGGTAATATCCTTTGTGATGGTATAGAACTTACCGTCAAAAATTTCTTGCTTCAGAGCTAACTTGACGGTCTTATCTCCCTCGAACATACCGATCGCTACCTCGTACTTGCCTGCGGGAACGTCACGCAGGTCGGGGCGCAGGGCAATCGTTTTCTTCTGTCCCGAAAGCCAGGTGCGGTTGTCGGTATCGGTGTCAAGCACGTATTCGCTGCCGTCCGCGCCGCGCAGTCTGATCTTGAGGTTATATTTGCGGTAGGCGCGTGCCCAGCCGCGGTTTTGCACGTCCAGCGTGACAATATTGTGCGCCGAGCGGTGCAGGGCGGGCACGGTCGCGCCCGTGACGAAATACCAGTATCCAAGTCTGTTTGCGCAGTATTCGGTCAGGTAGTATTCATTTTTCAGCCACGTGCGGGGATAGCCGTGGAAGCCCGCAAAGGTGGCGTGCGTGCGCTTAAATGCTTCCATGGCGGTCAACCCGTCGCGGAAGTGGTCGTTGTGCGCGTGCACGTAGCCGTAGTGCTCCATTTCAATGCAGGCAGGCGCATCGGGCGCAAGACGGTCGAATGCCCAAGGTGCACGCAGGGTGTCGTAATCGTTGACCTGCGTGTAGTAGTTGCAGCAAACCGAGTCGTCCTGAATGCCAAAGCAACGCTCGCTTGCGTAGTCCAGCACCTCTTGTACCTCGTCCTGTCCGTGCGCAATGCGGCAGCAGATGTGGTCGTCGTTGCACAGCACGGGCGTGTCGGGGAAGTATTTTGCGTGCAGATCAAAGTGCTTTTTGACCACCTCGGGCGGGATGATCACACCCGTGGCGTCAGCCGCTGTGTGACCCTCACCCCACGTGCCCATAGTGCCCACGTCAATGCACTCAATTCTCGGGTCGCCGTTGAATTTTTCTCCCATGACTGCCAAGAACTTTTCCAGGCAAGACAGGAAAATGGGATCGCCGTACTCGGGTTGAATGGTGCCCGAGGGCATGCGGTAGCCGCGCGCGCCCTTTTCGTATACGTAGGCGGGGGTGGCGTAATTCATGCGTGCCTCACCCTCGTAGGAGCAGATGCGCAAGGAGAAGGTGTAGCCGCGAGGTCCCCAAAGGTTCATGATCTCGTCAAGGTAAGAGAAGTCGTAAACGCCCTCTTCCTTTTCAATGTCACCCCAGTCAAAGCGCAGATAGAGGTGGTTGAGCCCGGGGAAGTCGGAAAGGTCGTCCGCCGGGTCAGCGTGCTGCGGATGGCGGTAGTTGTCACGTCCGTAGCCGTTGTCAATGTAGTGCCAGAACCAGCCCTTGTGGGGGTTCTTGAGCACCGTTTTGTCGTCCACCATGCCACGCAGGTCAATGAAATCGGGGCGCGAAAGGGGATTGTCCAGCATGCCGCACATGGTCTGCGAACCGTCCTCTGCGGGTGCGGGACAAAGATTGGGGTAAAGCTTATCTGTCATAGCAATGCCTCCTTTCAAACGCCGCGCACGTGCGTGCGCGCAATGGTGTAGTAGCCGTCCTTGAGATATTCCTGCTTGATGCCAAGCTTGATGGGGTTGCCCTTTTCAAAAAGCCCTACGCAAACGTCATAGTCACCCTCGGGCACGCCGCGCGCATCCACACGCAAGGAAAGCGTGACGGGGGTATCGGGCTGCCAGGTGCGGTTGTCGGCTGCCAGGTCGATCTCATAGCTGCCGTGCTCGTTACGCAAGCAAAGGCGCAGGTTGTACTTAAAATAAGCGCGCGCCCAGCCGCGGTTCTCCACATCCAGCTCAATGCGGTTGTAGGCGGTGTTTGTCAGCTCGGGAATGCATGCACCCGTGATAAAATACCAATATCCAAGGCGATTTGCACAGTATTCGGTCAGGTAGTATTCGTTTTCCAGCCACTTGCGCGGATAGCCGTGGAAGCCTGCAAAGGTGGCGTGCGCACGTGCAAAGGCTTCCATAGCGGTAAGCCCATCGCGGAAATAGGACTCGTACTGCGGCTTGATGTAGGTATAGTGTGCCATTTCAATAGCGTTGGGCGCGTTGTCAGCAAGACGCTCAAATGCCCAAGGAGCGCGCATAGTGTCGTAATCGTTCATTTGATAGTAGTAGTCGCAGCAAATGGAGTCATCCTGCACGCCAAAGCCGCGTGCACGGGCGTAGTCCAGCATTTCCTGCACCTCGGCTTGCCCCCGGCACCAGCGCGACGCGATGTGGTCGTCGTTGCACAGCACGTATGTGTCGGGGAAGTAGCGGGCGTGCAGATCAAAATGCGCCTTGATTATGTCAAGCGGGTAGATGCGTCCGTCGCCCTCTACCGTGTGTCCCTCGCCCCACGTGCCCAGCGTGCCAATGTCGATGCATTCGATTCTGGGGTCGCCGTTGTACTTTGCACCGAATGCTTGCATGAATTTTTCAAGGCATTCCATGAAAATGGGGTCGCCAAAATCGGGCTGGATCTTGCCGTCCTCCAAAAGGTAGCAGCGCGCGCCCTTTTCGTACACGTAGGCGGGTGTGGCGTGGTTGAGCGTTGCGTGTCCCTCGTAGGTGCAAACGCGCAAGGAGAAGCGGTAGCCGCGTGCGCCCCACTTTTCCATGATGGAATCGAGATAGGAGAAGTCGTACACGCCCTCTGCCTTTTCCACGTCACCCCAGTCAAAGCGCAGATAGAGGTGATTGAGTCCGGGAAAATCGGAAAGGTCATCGGCAGGATCGTGATGCTCGCGGTATGCGCCGCGCGTGTAGCCGTTGTCAATGTAGTGCCAGAACCAGCCCTTGTGCGGATTGCGCAGCACGGTTTTGTCATCTACCAGCAGGCGCAGATCCACGTAATTTTTGCGCTGATACAGCTTGTCGGTCATAAAGCACAGGGTTTGCACCTCCTTGCCGCCGGGGACGTCGATCATATTCGGGAAATCGGACATAGCCAAAATTCTCCTTTGCGTGTATAGTTTGATTTTATCATATCATATCTATCGCTGCTTGTCAAGAAAAAACAAGAAAAGGTGCGTGCTCTATTGCATTATTGTGCGAATTGTGGTACAATGAAAAAAACAGATCAGCGGAGGTCGCGTTATGAGTCAAGCAAAATGGATTTGGTATCCCGGGGATTACGAGCTGTATCACAGCATTCAGCTGCACAGCCGCCGCGAGGAATTCGGATGTGAATACCCCACCTTCTGGAAGCTGTCTACGCCTTATCCCAACGTACGATTTTTTAAGAGCTACCGCGCGGACGGCGAGGACACCGTGCGCTTTGTCACGCGTGCGACGGGGTACGTGATCATTGACAACGACCGCCTGCCGGTCAATGCCGATCTGCACGTGTCTGCGGGAGATCACAATCTGATGGTGGTGCTGCTGGCAACGCAGGGGCTGCCCGGCTTGTACGTGGACAGCAAGTATTTGCAGACAGACGAGTCTTGGATTGCCGACCATATGATCGTGACCAAGCGCGTGCCTGCGGCCTGCACGCCGGCTTACACCTCGCCCGAGGACGTTCCCGAGGTGTTCCGATTCTGCTACAAGCGGTTGGATCCCGTAAAGGTCACCAAGACCGAGCAGGGCATGCTTTACGATTTCGGTCGGGAAACCTATGCGTATTTGGGCATTGAGGGCGCGGATGCAGCGGACAAAATCCGCATTACCTATGG
>JAGBXH010000066.1 GCA_017629395.1 Clostridia bacterium
AAAAAAGTCATCAAAATGCTCCTGCCCCCACAGCAGCGGCTCGCCACCCTGAAAAGCAAAATGCACGCGCTGCGCACCTCTTTCCTTTGCGCGTTCGATCAGCTTCTGCGCGTTTTTACGGCTCATAAAAGTATTGGCAGGCGCGCCGTATTCTGCGATATCGTGATAAAAGCAATAGTCACACGCCATCTGGCAAAGCCCCGACGCGGGCTTGATCATGACCGTCAATTCTCTCACAGCGCACCTCCTTTGATGTATTGATACCATTATACCATATCCCAAAAGCGTTTGCAAGAGATAGCGCAAAAAGGTTTGTAAAGTTCTTTGTGCTCACCCGGGGCGTCGAGGGCGCCGCCCCCTACCGGTTGAGGGTTTGGTTTGTATAAACCAAAGAAAAAGGGCGCGACATCCCACCGTCGGTAGTGGGTGGCGACCTCACGCCCCATCCAATCATAAACTAACTAACGCAAAAAAGCGGCTGCGAAATTCGCAGCCGCTTCAAAGTTCTTAAATTAGTGAACGATGCAACGCTCGGTGTCCTTATCAAAGATGTGCATTCTGGAAACATCCACAGCAACCTTGATGGTGTCGCCTGCGCGAGAGGTGGAACGGGAGGAAACGCGAGCGGTCAGCTTGGTCTCACCGGTCATCAGGTACAGATAGATCTCTGCGCCCATCAGCTCGGTTACGTCAACGTAGGTCTCGATGGTGCTGTCGGGGTTAGCGGCAACAGCAGCTTCCTGGTCGTTGATGCACTCGGGACGGATACCTGCAACAACTTCCTGGCCGATGTAATCCTTCAGAGCGGGGTTGTTAGCCTTCTCTGCGGGGATCTTAATGGAGTGCTCTTCGAAGTTGAAGTAAACGTCCTCACCCTTCTTAACCAGGGTACCGTTTACGAAGTTCATCTGAGGAGTGCCGATAAAGCCTGCAACGAAGATGTTGCAAGGAGAATCGTACAGGTTCTGAGGAGTATCAACCTGCTGGATCAGACCGTCCTTCATAACAACGATTCTGGTAGCCATGGTCATAGCCTCTACCTGGTCGTGCGTTACGTATACGAAGGTGGTACCAACTCTGTTGTGCAGCTTGGTCAGCTCGGTTCTCATGGCAGCACGCAGCTTAGCGTCCAGGTTGGAAAGCGGCTCGTCAAGCAAGAAGACCTTGGGGTTACGTACGATTGCACGACCCAGCGCAACTCTCTGCTTCTGACCACCGGACAGAGCCTTGGGCTTTCTGTCAAGCAGGTGGGTGATGTCGAGGATTCTTGCAGCCTCTTCAACTCTTCTCTTGATCTCTTCCTTGGGAGTCTTGTTGAGCTTCAGACCGAATGCCATGTTCTCAAATACGGACATGTGAGGATACAGAGCGTAGTTCTGGAACACCATGGCGATCTTTCTGTCCTTAGGTGCTACGTCGTTTACCAGCTGGTCGCCGATAAACAGCTCGCCCTCGGAGATCTCCTCAAGGCCTGCGATCATACGCAGCGTGGTGGTCTTACCGCAACCGGAAGGGCCGACCAGAACCAGGAATTCCTTATCCTTAACCTCAAGGTTAAAGTCGGAAACTGCGGTTACGCCGCCGGGGTACTTTTTGTAAATGTGACGAAGGGACAAACTTGCCATGGAAAAATTCCTCCTGCGAATATTTTCTAAAATTTTATTTTTCTTTTTCTCTGTGAATGCCCGCGCGGCAATATGCCGACACCGAGAACATTCTAATCTGTATTATATTGTACCAAAAAAATCTCAAAAATGGAAGAGCCTAATTCCCCAAAATTTCATTCTCTGCATTGTGCACCTTGCACAATACATTTTGCTTCATGAAATAACAGAGCACTTTTTACCGCGTGAATATTTTAATATATTAAAAATCACTTAAGAAGCATGGACAAGGAGATGCGCTTCTTCTTGAGATCGACGGACAG
>JAGBXH010000067.1 GCA_017629395.1 Clostridia bacterium
CGTCAAAATCAGTACGCTTGCCGTAGCCGTTTTCGGTAATGGTAATGAGCGATTTGCCCTCGGTCACAGTTGCAACGCCCACAACGTAGTCGTCGTCACGCAGCTTGATACCGCGCACACCGGCAGCCGTTCTGCCCATGGGACGCACGCTCTCGTCGTCCACGGTAAATCTGACCGCACTGCCGTTTCTGGTTGCGATCATAAGGTCGGTGGGGTAGCCGTAGGTGTGGGTTACGAATACAAGCTCGTCGCCCTCTTTGAGTGCAAGCGCGATCTTACCGCCCTTGCGGTGATATGCGTATTCTGTCAAGAGGGTTCTCTTAATGATACCCTGCTTGGTTACCATAGTCAGATATTCGCCCTCGGCAAAATCATGCACCGAGATCATCGCCGTGATCTTTTCACCGTCTGCCAGCTCCAAAACGTTATTGATGTGCGTGCCCTTGGCGGTTCTGGAAGCCTCGGGAATCATGAATGCGCGCAGCATCTGTACACGTCCAAGGTTGGTAAAGAGCATTAAGTTGGAGTGCGAGTGAACTACGACCACCTTTTCAATAAAGTCCTCTTCCTTGGTGGTCAGCGCAGCCTTACCCATACCGCCTCTGTTCTGTGCGGTGTATTCGGACGCAGGCTGACGCTTGATATAGCCGCCGTGGGTCAAGGTGATCACGCAATCGTGCTTTTCGATCAAGTCTTCCAGTACGATATCGTCCTCGGATTCCTCAATTCTGGTGCGGCGCGCGTCACCGAATTTGCGCTTGATCTCTGTCATTTCCTCGCAAATAATGCCGCGGATGCGGTTAATATCACCCAAGATCGCTCTGTATTCAAGAATAGCAGCGTTAAGCGCAGCCAGCTTTTCTTCAATCTTCTTTCTCTCCAAGCCGCAAAGACGACCGAGTGTCATGGAAACGATTGCCTGTGCCTGCTCTTCGGAAAGGTGCGCGTCCTCAGCCATGGCAAATGCCTCGAGATTGAGCGCAGCAGCCGAGCCGTCGTCGGTCTGCTCACCGTTAAAGCGTGCCATCAGGTTCTTTTTCGCGGTGGGCTGATCCTCGGATGCACGGATAATGTTAATGACCTCATCGAGATTATCAATCGCTAATTTATAACCCTCGTAAATATGCGCCTCACGCACGGCAGCATCCAGCTCGTGCTGAGTACGTCTGGTAATGACGGACTCCTGGTGACGGATATAGTGGTCAAGCATCTGCGAGAGGTTCAAGGTCTTGGGCTCGTTGCCTACGATGGCAAGCATGTTGATCGAGCAGGTATCCTGCAGCTGCGAATACTTGTACAGCTGATTTAAGATGATCTGTCCGTTTGCATCACGCTTATATTCAATGACGATTCTCATGCCGTTACGACCGGACTCGTCACGCATGTCGGAAATACCCTCCACGCGCTTTTCCTTGACAAGGTTAGCAATTGCCTCGCAAAGCTGGCTCTTGTTGACCATATAAGGAATTTCGGTGATAATAATACGGCGGTTTTCCTCATCGATCTCTGCCTTTGCGCGCACTTGGATCTTGCCCTTGCCCGTCAGGTACGCTTCCTTGATACCGTTGGTACCGTAGATCGTGCCGTAAGTGGGGAAGTCGGGACCCTTGATAAACTGCATCAGATCCTCCACCGTGCATTCGGGATTGTGAATGCGGTGAATGGTCGCATCAATGGTTTCACAGAGGTTGTGAGGAGGAATATTGGTCGCCATACCAACGGCAATACCCACGGAGCCGTTGACCAAGAGATTGGGGAAGCGTGCGGGCAGCACGCTGGGCTCGCGCAGTCTGTTATCGTAGTTGGGTACCATCACGACCACGTCTTTATCCAGATCCTTGAGCATTTCATCGGAAATCTTGTCAAGGCGTGCCTCGGTATAACGGTATGCTGCAGGGGGGTCACCGTCCACGCTACCGAAGTTACCGCTACCCTCTATCAAGGGATAGCGCAGCGAGAAGGGCTGAGCCATACGTACCAGCGTGCCGTAAACCGAGGAGTCACCGTGGGGGTGATAACGACCCAGCACGTTACCAACCGTCTTAGCAGACTTTTGCGTGGGTCTGTCGTGCGTGGCGTGATCCTCATACATCGCGTAAAGCACGCGGCGCTGACCGGGCTTCAGACCGTCGCGCACGTCGGGCAGAGCGCGCGAAATGATAACCGACATGGAGTATTCGATAAAGGACTTTTTAACCTCCTTATCCATACCTACGTCGATGATCTTTTGCTGGTCAAACAGAATATTTTCGTATTCCTGATCTCTTTTGTCTTTTCTGATCATTTTGATACCTTCTTACGTTAATTTATCTATATTTTGGTGCTTGATTTTTCGTTTTGGGAGCGTCAGAGCAAGTGACGCCAAATAGAGCAAGGGCAAAGCAAGTACAGTGCCCAAAAGCAAAGGAAGAGACACGTAGCGCAGCACGCCGAGCAGCTGTATGCTGTCAACCGACAAGCATACGTATATGACGGCAACTACAGAGCGAAAGAGCGCACAGAACGTGCCATACGCGAGATATACGGGAAATTTGTGACGTGGGAGTATATCGGCACACACGTAGGCACCGTATGCGCAAAGCATGTAAAACAGCGGCAAAAGGAAAATTCCAAAGCCTGCGGTGGCGTCAGCCAGCATACCGGCAAAAATACCGAACAGCGAGCCGTATACAGGACCTGCCAGCATGCCCAAAGCAACAGTCATACATAAGATCAGATCCGGCACAAGCAGCGCATCATTGATATATCGCGGGATCAGCGTTGTCTGCATCGCACATAAAAGAATTGCACAAGCAAAGCAGGAAATACATGCAAAAGCGTGCAAGATCACGTTTTTTTTCATGACGTTGCATCCTCCGACGGCATTTCGGTCACCTTTTCCACAAAGCCGATCACCACAAATACCTGCTCAAGGCTGTCAAACTCCACGCTGGGCTGTATGGTCGCAGTCAGCGTGCGGCTGTAGGCGTCCGGCATAATTTCAATGACGTGTCCCACGGTCAGACCGGAAGGATAAATGTCGCCAAGGTCGCCCGTCACCACGCGGTCACCGATCTGCAAGGTCGCATCCTCGGGCAGATAGATCACGCGCAGCAGCCCTTTTTGCCCCATCGCATAAGGGCAGTCGGTCATACCCATGTCCCCCGAGCGTTGCACGTAGACTCCCACACCGGTATCGTACTGGAGCAGGGTCTTGACGCGGCAGGAATTGGTGCTGACCTGACAAACGTAGCCTACCACACCGTAGGGCGTGATGACAGCCATATTTTCGCGGATACCGGAGGACGTTCCCTTATCCAGCGTCAGATATTGCAAATACGTGCCATCGCTGCGTCCGAGCACCTGCGCGCTCACAGCAGAGAAGGATTCGTATCGGTCGCGTACGCCGATATAATCGCGCAAGGCAGCATTTTCACCCACGGCAAGCTGCGCGTCATGCAGCTGCTGCTCCAAATTTTCCACGCGATCCTTAAGTATTTGATTTTGCTCATACAGCGCGCGCATATTGGAAAAATATACGGTGTAGCCGTCAAATGCATTGCCAAGATTCGTCATAACACGCTGAATGGGTGACAATGCGTCCTGAATCATGGCAGCGGGCAAATTTTGCACACCCATGAAATAAAATACCGAAAAAACGGTCGTGACACACAATGCCAGCGTCAAGGCAGCAATGAATATTTTATTTTTGATATATTTCATGTTCCGCCTTTCCTTATTTCGGTCTGTACCCATTCGGCATAAATTTGCGACAAAGTGGGAATTTCTCCCGCAGGCAAGCGTACCTTGGCAGTTGCCGCCGCTGCAGAGAAGCGAAGGGAGTCTTCAATTTGTGCCCGACACAGCTCGTGCGCATAAATGAATGCGGCAAGCATGGTATCTCCCGCCCCCGCAAAGCTGCAAACGTGCTGCACGATTGGGGGACTTACCGTAAAAACGCCTTGCTTTCCCGCATAGATCGCACCGTGCTTGTCCATGGAGCAAAGGTGAGAGACCTGCGTGCGGGTATAAGCGTCAAAAACGGCGTTTTCGAGCTTTTTTTGAGTTTTCAACAAGTCAGAATTTAAGCCGTAAAGCGTACAAAATTCCTCAAAATTTGGTTTGATCAACTGCGGTTTTGCTTGTATTGCAAGGGAAATCGCTTCTCCTCCCGCATCCAGCACGCAAGGGATATTTATCTCTGTCAGCTGCTCGATCAAGGACTTATACACACCCTTTTCCACACCCTGTGGAAAACTTCCGCACAACGACACAAGTGAAATTTTTTGACTACGACATTCAGTACGACACGTATTGCGACATCTGTTGATAATATTGTTCAAAAGCTGTGCATAGTCCTGTGGAAAAAGTATTCCCGCGCTGCCGTTATTCTCGCGCGTCGTGCCGTCTGCATCCACGTACTTGTAATTTTTACGCAGAGTCAAAGAGGTGGGAATCAGCTCACAGTCAAATCCGCAGCCTGCAAGCAGCGCACCTGTTTGCCCGTCACGGTCGTCGGGAGCAAGCAAGGTCACCTTTGCACCCAAAGCGTGCAGCACACACGCCAGATTGATCGCCTTACCGCCAAGCGTTTGCGTTCTGCTGATCTCCTTGCCGTCTTTTGTATAAATCGTCACGTCCAGCGCAGGGTGCAGACAAACTGCCAGCACGTGTCCCTGCGGGCGTGCACGGACGATTTTTTCAAAATCAGATGTCCAGGTTTTCTGCAAACTTTGCATTTTCCTCGATAAAGATTCGTCTGGGCTCAACCTTGTCACCCATGAGAAGTGAGAAGGTCTGATCGCAAAGCATCGCATCCTCCATGGTCACGCGCAGAATGGTACGGGTGCTGGGGTCCATGGTGGTTTCCCAAAGCTCCTCGGGGTTCATCTCACCAAGACCTTTGTAGCGGTCTGCTTCCACGTTGTTGCCGCCCAGCTCAGCGATATAAACGTCGCGCTCAGCGTCCGAAAAGGCATATTTTTCACCGATCTTTTTACCGCCGCTGCGCTTATATACCTTGTAAAGCGGAGGCTGTGCAAGATATACGTGCCCCTGCTTGATCAGCTCGGGCATGTGGCGGAAGAAGAAGGTCAAAAGCAAAATACGGATATGCGAGCCGTCCACGTCCGCGTCCGCCATGATAATGATCTTGCCGTAACGCAGCTTGGTAATATCAAATTCATCGCCGATACCGCAGCCAAGTGCCTGAATGATGGGCACAAGAGAGGGGTTGGCATATACCTTGTCAAGTCTTGTTTTTTCTACGTTAAGCACCTTACCGCGCAAGGGAAGGATCGCCTGGAAGCGCGAGTTACGTCCCTGCTTTGCAGAACCGCCTGCACTGTCTCCCTCTACCATGTAGATCTCGGTAAATTCGGTGTTTCTGTCCTGACAGTCGGCAAGCTTACCGGGCAGGGAGGAGCCTTCAAAAAGACCCTTTCTTCTTGCGGTCTCGCGTGCCTTTCTTGCCGCCTCGCGTGCGCGCGATGCTGCAAGTGATTTTTCGATAATGATCTTACCTACGGAAGGATTTTCCTCCAGATATTCACCAAGCTTGCTGACCACGGTATTTTCTACCAGGGTTCTGATCTCCGAGTTGCCCAGCTTTGCCTTGGTCTGGCTTTCAAACTGTGCATTTTCCAGCTTGACGGAAATAATGGCGCAAAGACCCTCACGCACGTCGTCACCCGAAAGATTTTTGTCGCTGTCCTTCAAAATGCCGTTTTTACGCGCGTAATCGTTGAGCACGCGCGTCAGACCCGCCTTAAAGCCGGTCTCGTGCGTACCACCCTCTATGGTGTTCATGTTGTTGGCAAAGGTCATGATCACGTCGCTGTAGGAATCGTTGTATTGCAAAGCAATTTCGGCAACGCTGGTGTCCTTTTCCGCCTTCATGTAAATGACGTCGCGGTGTACGGGATCCGAGTGCTTGGATTCGGTCAGATACTCAACAAAGGTAGAAATACCGCCTTCAAACTGCAGATCGGCTACCTTCATCTCCTCACCCTCCGAAACGCGCGCGTCACAAAGCACCAAGTGCACGCCCGCATTCAGAAATGCCTGCTCGCGCAAGCGATTTAAGAGAATATCATAATCAAATACGGTCTCCTCAAAGATGGTGGGGTCAGGCTTAAAGGTAACCTTTACGCCGTGCGGACGCTCGGGGCATTCCCCCTCACAGCGGAAGGGACGCGCCACAAAGCCGCGCTCAAATCGCTCGGTATAATGGATGCCGTCCACCGAGTCGTCAAGCTCCAGCCATTCCGAAAGCGCATTCACGACCGATGCACCAACGCCGTGCAAGCCGCCCGCGATCTTATAGCCGCCACCGCCGAATTTACCGCCCGCATGCAGAATGGTATACACCACCTCGGGCGTGGGAATACCCTCCTTTGCGTGCATGCCGGCAGGAATACCTCTGCCGTTATCCTCAACGGTCACGCTGTTATCGGGATTGATGGTCACACGAATGGTATCGCAATATCCCGCAAGTGCCTCGTCGATGGAGTTATCCACGATCTCGTAAACCAAATGGTGCAGACCGCGGATCGAGGTCGTACCGATATACATACCGGGACGCTTTCTGACCGCCTCAAGTCCCTCAAGCACCTGAATTTGGCTTTCGTCGTATACGTTTTCTTTTTCGGGAGTAAGATTCTCTTTTTCTTGCATGTTCAAATTCCTTTTTATGATTTTTGGTGTGAATGTAAACGGATATCAAACGCTGGAGGGATCCTTGATCCTGCCCCAGAGTGCCGACACGGAAAGCTGCGAAAAGGTAATCTTGCAGCCCTGTGCCGTGCGGTAAAGGACAAAGGATTTTGGAATTTCCTGCCTTGCCGCGTCCACAAGCCCCTGCTTTTCGGCACGTACAAGATATTGCTTGGTAATGGCGGAAAGCGTGGCGTTGTCGGCATCGAAAATGCCTATAATGTCACAAATGCGTATATTTTTCTTGTTTCCAACGTGTAAAAACATAATGATCAACCTTTTCTTTGATATGTGCCGTTCTTGACCAGCACAATATTGGAGCCGCCGACAAGATCCGCCTCGCACGAGGTCATAATGACCTGTCTGTCACGTATTTCGTCAAGCAAAAAGGCACGGCGAAAGGCGTCCAGCTCAGAGAGCACGTCGTCAAAGAGAAATACGGGATATTCTCTGTCGCCCGTCAGTCGCGAAATTTCGCCCTCTGCCATCTTCATGGCAAGCGCAACCGATCTTTGTTGCCCCTGAGAGGCAAAAATTCGCGCGTATTTGCCGTTTAAGACGATTTCAAGGTCATCTCGGTGAATGCCCCACAACGTGCTTCCCGCGGCAATTTCTCGGTCATGGTGCGAGGTGTACAGCCGCATAAAGGCTTTCTCACAATACGCACGGTCGGCGTACATGTCGTCCTCAATGTGTGCCGTGCCCTTATATTGCACCTCCACCTGCTCGCGCTCACCCGTCATACCGGTAAAAAATTCACCCACGTATCTTCCAAGCATCTGCACGTATTCGTATCGCACCGAGGCAATATAAGCCGCCTCATGCGCAAGCTGTGCGCTCCACAGCTCAATGGTGGCATCAAAGGTCGCGCGGTCAATCTCAGCGTCCTTAAGCAGACTGTTACGCTGCTTTAAGAGCTGATTGTATTTCTGCAGCGCACGCACGTAAGCGGGATGCAACTGCGAGATGGCAACGTCCAAAAAATTGCGTCGCTCTCCGGGGCCGTCCTTGACTAAAGACAGGTGCTCGGGACAAAACAGTACGACACGGAAATTTCCAAGCAGCTGACTTGTGCGCGCTAAGGAAACACCGTTATGATATACGCGCCTGCGGTTTTTCGTCCCGGAAAACAGCGTCATTTCCACGCTTTGCTCTCTTGCGCTGTCGGAAAAATGCTGCAAAATACTGCATTCCTCCTGCCCAAAGCGCACAAGCTCGGCATCCTTAGCCTGGCGAAAGGTCTTGCCGAGCGCGCAAAGGTAGATCGCCTCAAGCAAATTGGTCTTGCCTTGCGCGTTATCCCCTACCAAAACGTTTACGCCAGGGGTAAAATCCACGCACGCGTGCTCGATATTACGAAAATTCGTAACCTCTATGCGGTTGCATTGCATGAGTCTTAGTCCTTCATACGTACGGGAAGCAAGAGGAACAGCTCCTTGTCCTCACTTTGCTCCACGGGCTCAATGTTGATGCTGGAGAGTGCAGACGTCATGCTAAGCTTGACTCTGTCGGATGTGCAGGAGCGCAGCGAATCGATCAGATAGCGGTTATTGAAGGCAATGACCAGGTCGTCGCCCTCATGCTCAATAGCAAGCTCCTCATAGGTAGAGCCTGCGGTAGAGGTTGCGGAGATCTTGAGATAATCGCCCTCCACGCTCAGCTTGACGTGCGAGCGCACGCTACCGGCAATTCTCTCCTCGGTTACCAGTGCCGCACGCTCAAGAGCACCGATCAGCACGGCTCTGTCAAGAGAAACGGTAATTCTGTGCGTGGTAACGATAATGCGGTTATAATCGATGTAATCACCGTCGATCAGACGGGAGAAGAATATCATATCCTCCAGCTGGAATACGATGTTTTTGCGGCTGGTATAAACGGTCACAGTCGCATCCTCATCGGTCGAGAGCATTCTGTAAAGCTCATTGATAGTTTTGCAGGGAATGATAAAGGAAAAATCGGAATTACCTTGTACGGTAAAGGAATCGATCTCCGTGGTCACGTTGCACTTTGCAAGCTTGAAGGAGTCACAGGAGACAAGGTGCAGCACGTTACCCGCGATCTTGAAGTGACAGCCGTTCAGAACGGGACGCTGGTCATTGACGCCCATAGCGTACATGACCTTGGAGAGCATCTCGCGCAGCACGCTCTGCTTGATCTTAAAGCCGTTTTGAGAGGTAAGACGGGGAATTTCGGGGAAATCCGCACCTGCAAGCGCGTTCATCTTATGGGAGGAGTTTGCGGAAACGATCTCCGCATTCAGCTTTTCATTAACGGTCAGAGTCACCGTCTCGCCTTCCATAACGCGAATGGTCTGTACGAACTTCTGTGCATTGATGATGTAGCTGCCGGGCTGCTCGACCTCTGCCTGAATGGTTACTCTTACACCCTTTTCAAGGTCGAAGGTGGTCAGCACGCAGGTATTATCCTCCAGGGCTTCAAACAAAATGCCCTCAACAGCAGTCAGCGTGCTCTTACCGGATACCGCGCACATTAAGGGTGCTACGGCGTTACAGATCTCCTGGCGGTTGAAAATAATTTTCATAAAATCGCTCCTTTATTCGTTTTGTGCTTGCTCGCGCGCGTCGCGCGCACAAGAGAGAGAGAGTATATTTTTTAGTAGTCTTAATATTAGTGCCTGTGTAAATTGTGGAAAAGTCGTATTTTCCTTATGAATTAAGGAAAAATTATACGCAAAAGCTAAATTTTTATGCGGAAAAGTCGGTGTAAAGCACGCGTGCTTTCTGTGCAAAACTTTTTGGCTTTTTTTGTCTTTGACGCTCATTTTGTGTTTTAGTACGACATAAATGTCGTTGTGGAAAATTTTCGTGCACTTTTCCACAGCCCGCGCAGCGCTTGTGTCAGCTTTCCTTGATGGATTTGATCATTTCATTGATCTCCAAGGCAAAGGCTTGTGAGCTTATCACGCGCTTTTCTACAGTTTCGATCGAGGAAATGATGGTGGTGTGATTACGGTTGAGTATCTTACCGATGCCGGGGAAGGACATATCGGTGATCTCTCTGATCAGGTAAATGGCAATGTGTCTTGCCTGTGCAATATCCTTGGTGCGTCGCTCACCGATGATATCCTCTTTTTTAATGCCGTATTTTTTGTATACCGCAGTAAAGATCTTATCCACGGTCACGTTCACGGGCTCGGCACCGCCCAAAAGCTCGTCAATGCAGCCGCGGGCAACGTCCATGGTGATCACCTTGCCGTAAATAAATCCAATGGCACTGAGCTTGCGTACCGCACCCTCGATCTGTCTGATGTTGGAGCGCAGGTTTTCGGCAAGGAACTCAAGCACCTCGTCCGAGATGGTAATGCCCACCTGATCCGCCTTCTTTTTGATAATGGCAACGCGCAGCTCGGGGTCCGGCGGCTGAATGTCTGCAATCAATCCCCACTCAAAGCGGGTCTTGAGTCTGTCCTCTAAGGTCTGAATATCCTTAGGAGGCTTGTCCGAGGTCAGAATGATCTGCTTGCCGTCCTCGTGCAGAGCATTGAAGGTGTGGAAAAATTCCTCTTGTGTGGAAACTCTTCCCGCAATAAACTGAATATCGTCGATCATGAGAATATCACAGCTGCGGTATTTTTCGCGGAATTCCGGCATAGCGCGGCGGGCAATGCATTCGATCATCTGGTTGGTAAAATCCTCACCCTTGATGTAAATGACCTTGATATCGGGACGCTTGCGCTTGAATTCATTGGTAATGGCGTACAGCAGGTGCGTTTTTCCAAGACCCGAGGGGCCGTAGATGAAAAGGGGATTATAGTCGGTTGCGGGGTGATTTGCCACCGCTACGCAGGCTGCGTGCGCAAATTTGTTGGAATTTCCCACGATAAAATTGTCAAAGGTATATTCAAACTTAAAGGGAGGCTTGGTTGAGCCAAGCTGCACCTCGGGCAGCGGCTCAAGATATTCGGGAGGAACGGTGGAAAGCGCGTGCTCGTGAGAGGCGCGCTCCTCCTCGGGAGAGCGTGCAAAACGCTCCTTAAGATCCCGGACTCCCTTGGTATTTTCCGAAAAGATCAGATCTACCTTAACGTTCATGCCGAGATTTTCCGAAAATTTCTGTTCGATCTCGGGAATATATTTGCTTTTTATGATATTGATTTTGATTTCCGAGGGAGTGACCATGGTGATCAGACCGTTTTCAAAGCTTTGAATTTCCAGTCCGCCAAACCAGACCTCGCTGATCAATTCTCCCATTTTTTTACGGTAATAATCCTTGATTCCTTCCCACAGCTCGCACAGCAGGTCCATCATGTCCATATATACATCCTTTCCCGTATGGGTAACTAAAATTTCTTAAATAGTGTAGGTTTATATATATTATAACATATTATAGCGATAAAAGCAACCCCAAATACGACTTTTACGTGTGTTTCGGTGCGAAAATATTTACATTTTTTTCTTGAAATTGAAAGAAAAATACGCTATAATGAAAATGTAAATTTTTTATGAAACGAGTGTATCATGGCAAAAATCAGATATAACGTCAAGGGAATGACCTGTGCTGCCTGCGTCGGACACGTGGAGCGAGCGGTCAGGGGAGTACTTGCACAAAGGGAGATTTCCTTTTCGGTCAGTCTTTTGACAAATTCTCTGTCCGTCATCTATCCCGATGCTCTTTCGGCGGGTGAGATCAAAAAAATTGAAAAAAAGCTGGAAAGTGCCATTGCGTCCGCTGGATATAAGCTGCAAAAAATGCTTGATAAGGCTGCTTTGCAAAAAGAAGAAAAAAGGCAGGCAAAGCGCACGCTTGTCAGATTTATCGTCAGCGCATCCCTGACGGCAACGGTCATGCTTGTCGCTATGGGAAATATGATGGGCGTACCATTTTTGCAGTTTTTCTCCAAGCCCGAGTGGGCACTTTGGTTCGTGCTTTTGCAGGTTGCGCTGACCCTGCCCGTTCTCATACTCAATTACGGCTTCTTTTTCCGCGGTTTTCGCGCGCTTGTGCATCTGTCACCGAATATGGATACCTTGATCGCGCTGGGCTCGTCTGCGGCGTTTATTTTCGGCGTGTGGGCGGCAATTGAAATCGGTATTGCAACGGCTACGGGCAATCATGCGCAGCTGCATGAGTGGCTGCATTCGCTGTATTTGGAATCGGCTGCCATGATCGTCACGCTTGTCTCGTTTGGTAAGCTGTTGGAAAACAGAGCGAAAAACCGCGCAGGACAAGCCGTGCGCGATTTGGCTGCCCTGATGCCGGAGGATGCAAGCGTTTTGCGCGGAGATACCATTGTGCGTTTACCGATCAGCGAGGTCTTGCCCGGTGATGAGGTCTTGATCAGGCAGGGAGAGAGAATTCCGATCGACGGTGTGGTCATAAAAGGACAGGGCAGCGTGGACGAGTCACCCTTGAGCGGTGAGAGCATTCCCGTTGAAAAAACAGTGGGGGATCGCGTCAGCGGTGCCTGCACCTTAAAAAGCGGTGTTCTGTACGTAAGAGTGGATCGCGCCTTGCAGGATACCGCGCTGCAAAAGATCATCAATCTGTTAGAGGAGGCGGCTGCATCCAAAGCACCTATTGCCCGCGTGGCGGATAAGGTCAGCAGCATTTTTGTGCCCTGCGTGATGGGAATTTCGCTGCTGACGCTGATCATATGGCTGATTTTCTCCGGGGGAGATATCAATGCAGCCCTTCGTTCGGCAATATCCGTACTGGTCATATCTTGTCCTTGTGCGCTGGGACTTGCCACGCCGACAGCCATTATGGTCGGCACGGGTCGCGGTGCAAGAGAGGGTGTTTTGATCAAGAGCGGCGAGGCTCTTGAGGCGCTGCAAGGCGTGCAGTACGTACTCATGGATAAGACGGGTACCTTGACAGAGGGAAAGCCGCAGGTCTCTTACGTGCAGGCATTTGAGGGCTTTGACGAGCAGGAGCTGATTCGGTATGCGTACGCTGCGGAAAGCCTTTCCGCACATCCGCTGTCCGTTGCCATTTGCTCGTATGCCGAGCAAAACGGTATTGCCCTTCTTCCTGCAAAGGATGCAGTTTCTGTAATCGGTCACGGTATAGGCGCGTGTGTAAACGGCAAAAACGTGCTGGTCGGCAAGCCTCAGTATTTGAAAAACAGCGGCGTTGACGTGCAAAAAATGCAGATGGATGCCTTTGAAAATTGCCAAAAACGCGGTTTTACAGCGGTTTTGGTATCCGTTGAAGCAAAAACGGCGGGGATTATCGGCATTTCTGACCCGATTCGCAAGGAAAGTGCACAAACGATTGCAGCTCTTGCGGATATGGGAATCGTGTGTGTGATGCTGACGGGTGATAATCCCGTCACAGCAAACGCCATTGCGGCAGAGGCGGGAATTTCTGACGTGCATGCCTCGCTTTTACCCGAGGATAAGGAACGTATCATGCGTGAATATATGCAAAAGGGTACGGTCGCTATGGTGGGTGACGGAATCAACGACGCACCTGCCTTAGCGCGTGCCGACGTGGGGATTGCCATTGGAACGGGCACGGAGGTCGCGATTGATTCTGCGGACGTTGTACTGTCAAAATCCTCGCTTTGGGGCGTGGTGCAGGCAATCAGACTCAGCCGTGAAACGGTACGCATAATAAGACAAAACTTGTTCTGGGCTCTGATCTATAACAGTATTTGCATCCCGCTTGCAGCAGGCGTTCTTGCCCCTGTTGGGATCGTGCTCAATCCCATGATCGCCTCGGTGGCAATGTCGTTTTCCTCTGTCAGCGTAGTGCTCAATTCTTTAAGATTAAAAAAGCCCGCCAAATATCAGTCGGGCGTCAAATATCAAGTAAAAATAAAAAGGAGAAATAATATGGCAGAACAGATCATTATTTTAGACGTGCAGGGCATGATGTGCCAAAAGTGCGTCGCACACGTCAAAAAGGCGTTGGAGGGTGTTAAGGGTGTCAAGGCGGTCGAGGTCAGCTTGGATGAAAATACCGCTACCGTAACCTATACAGGCAAAAAGCCCGAGGAGCTTGCAAAGGCGGTTATTGAAGAGGGATACGAAGCAAAAATCAGATAATTTTTGCAAAAAAACGACTTAAACCGCATAAAAAACGTAAAAAAAGAGCTGTTTTTTGATAAAAACAGCTCTTTTTGAATTGCTTGAATGAAAAAAATCGTATTGAAATCTGCTTAATCTGCATAATATGCTTCCAGCACTCTTGCAGCACTCAGGGAAGAGTACGAGCCGCCTGCACCGTTTTCGATCACGACTGAGATCACGATCTCGGGATTGTCATAGGGTGCGGCGCATACGAACAGGGCGTTGTCTATCTTATTGCCGCCAAGCTGTGCCGTACCCGTTTTACCGCCCACCGTTACGGGCACGTTTTGCATATTTCTGCTGACCGTGACGCTGTCCTCAACCATGAGCTTCATGCCGTGCTTGACGGTATCAAGCGTATTTTTTGCAATACTGAGCTCGGAAAGGATCTGCGGATCAACGCGGTTTACGCTTTCATTGGTAAAGTAGGTATTGACCGAGTGTAAAAGATGAGAGGAATAGCGCGTGCCGCCGTTGAGCACGGTGCAAACGTAGGAAGCGATCTGTATGGGCGTGCATAAATTATCCGATTGTCCGATCGCAGCGGCAATCGTGTCACCGGGCATCCAGGTAGTCAGACCGTTTTGCTCACGATAGCTCTCGCCCGCCAGAATGCCTACCTCCTCATAAAGCTCAATACCCGTTTTTTGTCCCAGCCCGTAAAAATCACAGTATTGATTCATACGCGTAATGCCAAGCTGTCTGCCAAGATCATAAAAATAGCAGTTGCACGAAACGCAAATGGCGTTTGCGGCATTGATCTGTCCGTGCACACCCGTGCATTTGGGCTGATAGCCGCTGCCGAGTCCGCGATAGGTTCCTTCACACAAAAGCGGTGTGGAGGCGTCCACCACGCCCTCCTGCATGCCTGCAACCACCATACCCAGCTTAAAGGTCGAGCCGGGTGCGTAAAGCCCCTGCAAAGCGCGATTATAAAGCGGCTGTGCGGGATCGGCGTACAATTCGCTGTAATTTTTATTGTAGGTCGTCAAATCAAAGGTGGGATAAGAGGCAATTGCCAGTATCTCACCGGTATTCGGATGCATGGCAACCAATGAACCGGATTGGCAATCCTTATTATAGCCGCGATCGCGAATGTACTTGATATTTTCGGCAAGCCCATCCTCCGCAGCCTTTTGCAGCTCTATATCAATGGTCAGATAGACGTCATTGCCCGCTATGGGTGTTTTTTTGTAATATTCCTCCACCAAATTGCCCTTGGGATCAAATTTCAGTACCTTGATACCGTCCGTACCACGCAGATATTGCTCAAAGGCATATTCACAGCCGGAAATACCCACGTAATCGTTCATATTATAGCCAAGCTCTTTATAATAGTCCCAATCCTCGGCATAGATCTGCCCGATGGTTCCTAAAATGTGCGAGGCATAGCCGGGGTGCTCATATTGCCTTTGCACGGCAAAGGTAAAGGATACGCCGTCAATGCCGCGCTCGCGCAGCTTGGTCATGGTGGTAAAGGAAAGGTCTGTGGCAAGGGTATATTGATTCATGCCACCGAAGTTGTTGCACTCCATGTCGTAATACAGGCGCAAAAGAGCATCGATCTGTGTGTCTGTGTAAGCGATCTTATCGCGATTGCCCTCGTGCATACCGTACTTTTTCAGATAAAAATTCACGATATCCT
Organism: Clostridia bacterium; assembly: GCA_017629395.1. GTDB lineage: Bacteria > Bacillota > Clostridia > Oscillospirales > CAG-272 > SVQP01. The sequence goes on from JAGBXH010000067.1 coordinate 15,373, forward strand.
GCTCTGTGGGAAACAGATCGGGATGCTCTGTATAGTATGCCTCCAGCGCGCTGACCGTGTGGGTCTTGACACCGTCCTCGTATTCATTTTCCGCCAAGCGGCGTAAAAATCTGTAGCGCAGCGTCGTATCCTCGTATATTTCGGGTAAATACGTCAGATTTGGGTACGTGCCCGAAAAGGGATAGGAATCCTTTACGCGCTTATGTGCATCCTCGGTATTATTGAATACCGAAAGCAGCGTTAACAGAGCTTTATTGCGCTCTGCGTTGTTGGCGGGCAGGGTCTGATCGTCTATGACGAGTGCATGCACGTATTGATTCGTGACAAGCGGCACGCCGTTTCGATCATAGATCTGTCCGCGCGCTGCCTTTACTGTAACGTATTGATAGGTATAATTTTGCATTTCGGGCGCATCCTCGGTCAGTACGATGCCTGCAAGACGAAATACGTACAAGGAGCAGATGACAAAAAAGATGCCCGTCAGTATAAATATTCTAAGTGAGATCTTATTTTGCATCATATCTCACCTCGAACGATAGATCAGCTGCTTGGAGGTCAGCCTTGGGTGCTCGATAAATTTGCCAAGTCCCTGGCAGACAGCATCCGTGGGGTGCTTTGCCACGATCACGCGCACGCCTACCTGTGAGGAGATGAGTGCGGCAAGTCCGGGAATATTGGCACCTCCACCGGTCAGCATAATACCAAAGTCAAAAATATCACCTGCAATTTCGGGAGGTGTTTCCTCAATGGTGGTAATGATGGCGCGGATAATGGCTTCTATGGGCGCGCGCAAAGCCTGACAGACCTCACCCGAGGTGATCATTTGCGTCGTTGCAAGCCCCGTGCGCACGTTTCTGCCAAAGATCTGCATGCTGCCGCGATTGGTATCCGGCGTTGCTACAGCCAATTGTCTTTTCGCCATTTCTGCAGCCGTGTCACCCACGATCAGATCCTTGCGGTATTTGCAGTAATTGATAATTGCCTGATCAAATTTATCACCGCCCACGCGCAGGGATTTGGCACGTACGATGCCGCCTGAGCTGATCACGGCAATTTCGGTCGTGCCGCCGCCGATATCACAGACCATGCAGCCGCGCGGATCGGAAATGCGCAGACCTGCACCGAGTGCCGCTGCCAAGGGGGCGTCAATCATCGCCACCGACTTTGCGCCTGCATCCAAAATAGCGGTCTCAATGGCAAGACGCTCCACGTCGGTCAAGCGATAGGGGCTGGCTGCCAGCACGGTGGGCTTATTGAAAAAGCCGGTGCAGTTGGTGCGCACGAAAAATTCATGCAGCATGGTGGAGGTAACCTCTAAATTGGTCACCACGCTGTCCTGCACGGGTCTGTAGGCGGTCAGATGGACGGGCGTTTTGCCCACCATGCGGCGTGCATCGCTTCCCACGGCAACCACCTCGCGGGTCTTATTATCAATGGCTACGGCAGAGGGAGAGCGCAAAAGTATGCCTTTTTCCTTAAGCCAGAAGCGCGTATTGGACGTACCGAGATCGATACCTAAGTGTCTTGCCACGGGAAACTCTCCCTCCTTTCGTAAAAGTTTTTAACTGTAGGGACAGGCGTCCTCGACTGTCCGAATGACTTGACTTACAATCTCAACAAATCAATGCCAAACGCATGCTTTGCAAGCTCGCACATGGTATTGACGGGAAGCCCGACGACGTTGAAATAATCGCCCTCAATGCCCGTGATCCATCTGCCCGCCAAGCCTTGAATGGCGTAAGCACCCGCCTTGTCGTAGGGCTCGTCGGAGCTGATATACAGCTCAACGTCATCCTCACTCATAGGACCGAAATGCACGGCGGTCAAGGCGTGCGAAACTGCACCTTTTCTGTTGCCTTGTGCGTCAAAATAGCAAAACGCAATACCCGAGAGCACGTGGTGCGTGGTGTTTTGCAGCCCATTGATCATGCGACGCGCGTCCTCTTTGCCTTGCGGCTTGCCCAAAATCTCGCCGTTCAGCGCAACCACCGTGTCGGATGCAATGATCAGCGTATCGGGCTGCAGCTTATTCTGCGCGTCCAAAAGATCCTGCACGTCCGTCGCCTTTTGCAAGGCAAGCTGCTCCACAAGCAGCGCGGGATCTGTCTGCGTGCTGTGCTCGTCGGTGTCTGCGGTCATAATGGTAAAATCAATGCCGAGCATCTCAAGAATTTCCTTGCGACGGGGCGATTTGGATGCCAAAATTACTTTCATCTTGTTTATTCTCCTATAAATAGGTATACCTATCCACAATAATCCAACTATAAGTATAGCACAAAATATAGCATTTTGCAAGGGCTTTACAACATTTCATTACCATATATTGTTCCTTGCACCAAGGAGCGTTTTCTGTTACAATATTTATATCGACTTCCTCGGACAGACATAAGGAGAAATACTATGGAAAGGAAGTGTGATATGAAATTCATACGAAGAATAGCGCATTCGCGCCTCATCAATCCCATCTGTTGCGTGCTTTCACTCATGGCGGTGGTTTACATAGGCTTTGCCGTAAAAAATATTGCCGAACAAACACCGATCTTACAGCGCGTTTTATCCATGCCTGTGACAGAGGAGATCACACAACAGACAGAGCAGGATACAGAGCCTATGCAGGATGCGTATGAGACTTATACGCAAAGGGAGGAGATTCTCTTACCCGAAGCTGTGCCCGAGCAAGCACCGTCTGAAGCAGAAAGTGCACCTTTGCCTGAGCAGAGCGTGCAGCAGGAAAACACAAAACCGCCGCAAGCAACGCGCCCCGAGGAGCAAAAGCCAACGGAGCAAATGACGACCAAGCCTTTGCAGACCACGGCAAAGCCGCCCGTTTCCACGCAAAAGCCCGCACAAACCACCAAGCCGCCATCTGCACCCATTTCGGCGTGGAGCGTGACGTACAAGCAGGCAAAAAGCATGGTAAGAGCAAATTCCGCGTACGATTACGAGGATCTTTATTGGCTTTCGCGCATCATTTCAGCTGAGGCAAAGGGGGAGAGCTTTACGGGTCAGATCGGTGTGGGGACGGTCGTGCTCAATCGCGTGCGGTCAAAGGAGTTTCCAAGCACCGTCAAGGGTGTGGTTTTTGACCAAAAGTACGGCACGCAGTTCACGCCGGTTGCAAACGGTACGATTTATCAAACGCCTACGGACTCTGCCGTCGTAGCCGCCAAAATGTGTCTGGACGGATATACCTTATCGGACTCCGTGCTGTATTTTCTCAATCCCCGTATTGCCACCTCGTCCTGGATACAAAATCATCGTAAATATGCCTTCAGAGTAGGCAATCACGATTTTTATCATTAAGTAAAAAAAAATTTCACGGTTGCCGCGCAGCTTGACAAAAATAAGGGGCTGCTTTACTTAAAGCAGCCTCTTTGAAGGTGTGTTTGTTCCATTATTCTCCGCTCTCGGGAAAATGCAGCTCACCAAATGTGGTCACTTCCTCAGTCGCGGTTTCGGTTTCAATATTCGTAGTCTGTGTTGTTGCAGGCTCGGTTGTCTGCTCGTCAGGCAGGGTTTCGTGCTCTGTTTCTGTCTGTGCGGTGCTTTCAATGCCGTTTGACGGAGGAGCAACGGAAATACAGCCCGAAAGGCAAAACGTTAATAGAACAGTGATAAGGATCCATAAGAATATTTTATGCAAATCAGTCACGCTTTCTGCCAACGAATGCCGCGCCAAGCAGTAAAATTGTAACGATGCCTGCGCCCACAAGGCTCTTGCATCCGCTCTTTTTTTCAGGAGCGGGCTCGGTGGTGGGAGCTTCGGTAGTGGGCTCTTCGGTGGTAGGTGCTTCGGTCTCGGCTGCCACCTGCGCAAGCTCCTCTAATTTCGCGGTCAATGCAGCTGCATCGGCTTGCAGAGTGGTCAGAATTTCCTGCGCCTGTGCCTCTATTGCCTTTGCGTCCTCAACCTCGTTGGTCAAGGTCTGTGCAAAATCCTTGGCAGCATTGATTGCATCCATGCCCGCTTTGACCTTTTCATACAGTGCCGCAGCCTCTGCGTAGATCGCAGGGGTCTTTTCGTTGGCGTTTTCCAAAGCCTTTGCAGCGTCCAGGGCAGTCAAAGTGCTCTCTGCCAGCAGGGAAGCGTCCTTACTCATGGTATCCAGTGCCTTTTTGACGTTGTGCACGTCCACCAGCTTTTGCTTGAATGAACCGAAATCGGCAATGCAGCCCTCGGGTACGTAGCCCTC
>JAGBXH010000068.1 GCA_017629395.1 Clostridia bacterium
AAGTTGGTTTTGACGGGCAGATTTTCCCCATCCCTGCAGCGTTTCCCTTGGACATACTGCCTGTATGCCCTGCGGGAAAAGCTTTTGGGATAGAAAAAATCTGCTTCGTCAAAACTGCTCGCACCCGAGGGCGAATGCATTTTTGATAGATTTTGGTGGGATTTTGCGAAGCAAGATACCAATCTTGCGAGTAAAAGCACGCCGAAAGATGCGAAAATGCATCGCCCTCGGGCAATTCGGTTCGATTCCCGTACGGCTATCCATTTCGGTAGAACGTTCTTAACTCAATGACATTGCGGGGATGCGATTCCCACATTTTTTATCCCCCACCGCGCGGTGGGGGATATTGTTTATACATGATTATTTTCCTTTATCGACAAGACCCGGATGGTACGCGCTGGCGCTTTGCGTGTGGATATCATAGGCGTAAATCGAGCCGGTGCGGCGGATGTTGTCGGTGCGGATATCCGAACGCTTGACCTCGGCTAACACGTAGGTGCTGAACGTATCGGTGGTCATATCGCCTTGTCCGCAATCAAACTTGACAACGGGGTACAAGCCCAGATAAGAAACACCGCCGGTGATGTAAAGCTGCGCACCGATGCCTGCAAGCCCCAGCACCTGCTCGGAAGAGCATTGCTGAACGTGAATCAGCACAATGGCAAATTCCTCGAAGTACTCGCGGTCGTAACGCGCCGAGGTCAGCACGTGTGCAAACGCCTCATATTCGCTATAGGAGTCAAGCACCGTCACCTCGTCAAGCCCGAACAGACCCACCTGCCCCAAAACCTCTACGTTGTACATGGGCACCTCGGTATAACGCTCTCTTTTGAAGCGATTCTTTACGAATTGCTCGGTCGGATATGCCATCAGCTGGCTCGCATATCCGTGCCATTTGGGTTTGCTGAATCCTTGTGCACTGAGCATGTAGTATACGGTATAGTCAGGTGCATTTTGATTGTCGGGTGCGCTTTTATCATTGCTCGGCTGCTTATGCACCGTGGGTGCGTTGCCCGTAAAGATGACCTGTTCAAGATTCATACAGTCCTTGAAATCAATGTCGTACATATTGGTAACGGTAGAGGGGATGGTGATGGTGGAGATCGGTGTATTATCAAACGCAGCACTGCCGATAGATTCCAACCCTTCGTTCAAGGTAATGTGCTTAAGATAGGGGGAAAGAGCGAATGCATAAGCTCCAATGGAAATCACGGAGGAGGGGATAGTGACTTCTTGCAATAAACTGTCCGTAAATGCGCCAGCATGTATTTCTGTCACGCCATCTAAGATCGTCACGCTCTTCAGGCTTCCCGAGAATGCGTTTTCTCCCCAATCTGTCAGCGTGGGACGAATGACGATGCCCGAAAGATTGGGGCAGTATGCAAAGCACAGCTCGCCAATGGACTTAAGAGCATTGGGCAAATTGATGGTTGTCAGCGAGGCGCATTTTTCAAATGCACCATCCCCGATGCTGCGCACGTTATCCGACATATCCACGGTGATCAGATTGATGCAGTAATAAAATGCTTCGGTTTCAATTTTTGTGATCGAATCGGGGATAGATACGTGCGTAATAGTTTCGTTGTATGCAAACGCTTTCTCTCCAATCACCGTCACCTTGGCACCCGAAATGGTTTCGGGTATCTCAACGATGGTTTCGTTGCCGTTGTTGACAAATTTGGTAATCTTCATGGTGCCGTCATCAAGCTTGACCGCCTCAAATACGTGACCGTTCTCAATGCCGATAGTTTCCGAGGGCGTGCCCTGCAGCACGGCAAAGAAATCCTTCCAATTCACGTTGCCGTCCGCGCCTACCGTATCCTTGAGCGCACCCCAATCGATGCCGCCAAGCAGCTCACCCACAAGTCCGCCGGGCGTGAAATCCTGCTGTGCATCCCCCTGCGTCGGGTCTTGCGGCTCGCTGCCATCGTTTACGTGGTCGCGCGTCACAATATATCCCACCGCCAGCGCAAACGCGCCCGCCACGGGTGTCAGCAGCATGACAAACGCCAGCACTGCTGCGATCAGCGCGATCTTAAAACCGCGCTTTTGGCGGAAGGGAACAGGCTTATCTGCTGCGGCAATGATCTCGGGATCGATCTCGCCCATCAGCTCGTAAAATTTATCTTCTCTCATACGTTGATCCACTCCTTATCTAAGTATTCCTTGAGCTTTTGTCTGGTTCTGGAAAGGATCTTAAGCACGTTTGCCTG
>JAGBXH010000069.1 GCA_017629395.1 Clostridia bacterium
CCTCGGGTCTGGGACTTGCATTCCAGGAGCACTTTGATTATGCAAAGGAGATCAATCCGCCTCTGGTCATGATCACGGGCTGGAACGAATGGTGGGCAGGCCGCTGGGGCGGCGGTGCGGGCAATCCCGCGCAGGGACAGACCATTTGCAACGAATACAAGGTGGACGAAAAGAATCCCAAGTACCAGTGGTACTACGTGGACGCCTTCAACACCGAGTATTCCCGTGACATCGAGCCCATGACGGGCGGCTTCAACGATAACTATTTCTATCAGATGGTGCAGAATATCCGCCAGTATAAGGGCTCTCGTACGCAGGAAGCTGCGTTTGAGCAATGGGCGATCGACATCGAGGGCGACGTGGGACAGTGGAACATCGTCGGCCCCGAGTACCGCGACTACCAGGGCGACACCGCGCACCGTGACCACTTCTCCTATGTGGGCGACTTCCGCTATACCAACACCTCGGGCAGAAACGATTTCGTCACCGCTAAGGTATCGTCCGATGCAGAAAATCTGTATTTCTTTGCAGAGTGCGCAGCGGATATTACCGCAGCCGAGGGCACGAATTGGATGAACCTCTTTATCGATGCGGATTGCAACGCACAGACCGGCTGGTACGGCTATGATTATCTGATCAACCGCAGCCGCGACGGCAAGAACGTTTCCGTAGAAAAGTTCGTAGGCACGGATACCTGGGAGCTTGAAACGGTCGGACAGGGTGAATTTAACCTGCGCGGCAAGTATTTGCAGATCAAAGTAGCGCGCTCGGTCATGAGCCTTGGCGACACCTTTGATTTCAAGTGGGCGGATAATTCCGTTGTCGACGGCAATATCATGCATTTCCTCGATCAGGGCGATACCGCACCCAACGACCGCTTCAATTACCGCTACACCACGGTGCAATCCGAGGTCAAGACGCCCGATTGTCTTGCCCAGGATATGATCGTGCTCAAGGCGGGCTCGTACTACGCGTTTGCAGGCGGCAAGCAGGTCAGATTGGATGCTTCCAGCACCAAGGCGACCCTGATGGGCAGAGGCAACGAGTTCTATCTTCCCAAGACCTTTGTGGAAGAGGTCATCGGCGTTTCCTGCGAGGGTCTTGCTACCTATGATCACTACGGCATTGAATACGTCATGCCCGCCGAGGTCATCGCGGCGGCAGGCAAGGCGATCACCATCACCGCCGAGGGCTTGGTGGTCATCTCTGCCACCGCCATCGAGGATGGCGACGTGCTGACCACGCTGTACAGAGCGTTGATGTAATTTTGTGAACCAATAACGAGGGGCTGAGGATTTCACTCAGCCCCTTTGCTTTGGCAAAAAAACAAGCGTCGGGAGGCACCCCTCCCGCGAATTTGGTTTCCGATACCCGTGCGGATCACTGATATGTTGCTTGTTTCCTCTTGCAATATCATCAAGGGCATGATATAATCAAAGCATAGCATTTTATCTCGGGAGGAAGAGTATGAAAAGATTGACGACGATCATCATATGCGTGTGCCTGTTGCTTGGAGTGCTTTGCGCGTGCGATACAAAGCAGGAGGAGGTCGAGACCGCTTGGACACCGCCCGTCAGCGAGGCTGCCCCGGGGCAGGTGATTGCGGGATTGGATGCGAATGCGACAGCCGAGCAGTTTGGGCTGCAAACGTGGCAGGCATTTGTCGCGGGCGGCAAGCTCGGAGCTCTCAAGGATGCGTTCGTCTCTGCGGGATACACGCCCATTGAGGCTGCTACGGTGTCGGGCGTGCACAATCCGCCCGTCGTGCTGGGCGATTGGCTTTGGAATTAAAAGCCAATCTTGCATCTTAATATCGGTTCAAAATAAAAAGGAGCTGCCGAGATTGTAAGGCAGTTCCTTTTGCGTTGTCTTTTATTTTCATAGCGTGCTGTTTTCCACAATGACTTCCTGCGCCCAGTGCGCCCATGCGGGATCTACCCCGATATCCTCGTAGGTGGGGTAGTCTTTCGCGATCCATGCGCCTCCTGCGGCGCGGAACAGCTCACACATCTCGCGTGCGCGGCGCTCGATGAGGTCGCAGTCGCCCGTGGGCAGGATCTTTTGAATATCCACGGGGGAGTAGAAGATCACGCGCGAGGCAAATTCCTTCGCGAGCACCTCGGCAGGGTATGCGTCAGGCTGGTCGAATTGGAAAACGTCAATGCCTGCGTCGATCAGATCATCCATCAGCCCGTAATTGTAGCCGCAGGAATGCATAAACATATCCATGCCTGCCGCGTGCACGGCATCGGCCAGCTTCTTATAGGCGGGCTTGAACAGCTCGCGGAAGGAATCGGGGGAGATAAAGGTGGTGTTTTGCATGCCAAGGTCGTCCGCGATCATCCAGCCGTCAATGCCGCAGCCCTCTATGCTTTTGATGACCGCGATCTCCTGATTTACGATGTCGTCGATAAATTGCACGACCTCGTCGGGATAGAGAACGGTGTCCATGAGTGCGTTTGACATCAATCGCGCGTCACGCAGGGTAGAGAACAGCGAACGCCCAAAGGTCAGTGCGTATTTTTCATGCTGCGCAAGATTCCATGAGAGCAGCGTCTCGCGCCAGGCGGGGTCGTGCTCGGGGATGGGAAAGTCATAGTCCTCCCAATCTTGAATAACGCCGCGCACGCATTCGCCCTTGGTCTTGCCGTTGAATCTGCCGTATATATTACCGTAGAAATCGCGGTACGTCTCCCCGTGAAAGCCTGACAGCTCTTTGAGCTCCGGGTAGTCACCCCAGGTGGCGTAAGGATTGCGGGGAGCGTTGATCTGGCGGCGGTTGGCAACCAGCACAAAATCGGTGCAGTCGTGAAAATCAAAGCCGAATCGCGGTGGTGCATCGTGTCGGATCAGCCTTTTGATGATTTCTTTGGATGTCATAATTACTTCTCCTTTGTCGAGTGGATCTTATGGCTGTAGGAGGTCGCGCGGAATACAAAAGCAGCGCGGCGTTGTTACGCCATAGTCGCAAGCATGCTTTCGGTCACCTCAAATTGCGCGGGCTCGCCTTTTTGGTATCTTGCAAATTCGTCCGCCATGTAAGCCGACATGCGCCAGACCTCGTTGCCAATACTGCCCGCGATGTGCGGGGTCAGAATGCAATTCGGCAGCGTGTAGAACGCGTGATCTGAGGGGCTGGGCTCGGGATCGGTCACGTCCAGTATCGCGGTCAGATCGGGACGCTCGGAAAGGGCGCGCACCAGATCGTCCTCC
>JAGBXH010000002.1 GCA_017629395.1 Clostridia bacterium
GCAATGTGCCCGTCCATGGCGTCCTCTCTGCCGCATTCCATTCTGCCCTGGGAGCCGTACATGGTATACCCGATGGACTTCTTTTACAGAGTGCCGTGAATGCTCTTGACAATACCGCCGTTTTCCAAGGTCACCATCTCAATACCGAACTGGCCTGCTCTGCGACCCGTGCGCAAGCCGCGCGCGTTCTTAGTGCCCTCAAAGCCCACAACGGATACGGGGCGCAAGCCCGTGGAGTGAATGATCGGGCCAAGCGAATGCGTGCAATAGAAGGTTGCGTAGCCACCGTTACGCCAGTGATCGCGCTCACCGTATGTAATGGAGGGCCAGATGGATTCGCAGTTATGGATATATTCACCCTCACCGTATTCAAATTCACCGATCTCGCCCTTGGCATACAGCTTTTTCATTTCGTAAGACGCAGGCATATAGCAATAGTTTTCGCCGTAAGCGTACACAAGTCCGCTCTCTTCCACAGCCTCAACCAGTGCAACAGCCTCCTTCATGTTCTGTACGGGCAGCACCTCGGAAAAAACGTGCAGCCCCTTTTTCAAGCAACGAATGGCAAAGGGGGCGTGCTCGTTGGCATAGTTGGCAAGCACCACGGCATCCATATCGTGCTCAATAAACTTATCAAAATGATCGTAAAAGGTAATATCCAGCCCCTCGGTGTACTGACGCTGTGCATCCAGTGCCTCTTGGCTCTTGTCACAAATGGCAACCACCTCTGCGTGGTCAGCTCTTTTACAGTAATTGATCATGCTGGTGCCGCGATAAGCACCCAAAACGCCAATGCGTACTTTTTTCATGGGAAATACTTCCTTTCCAAGTGATTTCATTGAATACACGGCACAGATCGGTATCGTAAGATACCCCGCCTTATTATCATTATAGCACAGAGCAGTCCGATAGTCAGTAGCAATATTCCATGTATTTGTGGAAAATCGTCACATCAAGGTTGACTTCTCTTTTCAACTGTGATATACTGGTTTCATTCCACTCCAAGGAGGAGTCCCTATGACCGAGCAAAACATTTGTCGATTTGTGCCACGCGAGATCAACGACCACAGCATTCACACCGTGCACTTTGTGTTTGAGACGCAGGAGCAGATCTATACGGGCTTGCGCATCAAGTCACTTTATACGGTTTATCTGGTCACGCAAGGAACAGGCAGGCTGCACACCCAAGGTGAGGTGCTGTCCTTGAAGCAGGGCGACGTTTTCTTTACGTTCCCCGCCGTCCCCTTTGCCATTGAATCCTTATGCGATTTTCAATATATGTATATCAGCTTTTTGGGGGCTCGCGGCAACCGCATTATGGAAAAGCTGGGGATTTCGTCCAAGGCACCGCTGTACCCGAACTGCCGGGATCTGACGACCGTGTGGACGCAAGGGCTGCACTCCCCCGTTCAGCTTTCAGATATTGCAAGCGAGGCTGTCCTGCTGCACACCTTTGCCTATCTGGGCGACAGCCATGCCAGCATTTTGGAAAATGACGAGGGGCGAGTCGATCTGATCTCCATGATTCAGAAATACGTAGACGAGCACTTCTCCGATCCCGATTTTTCCTTAGAGCACCTGGGAAGCGATCTGAAATACAATAAGAAGTATTTGTCCACGGTCTTCAAGCGTCACGTAGGCGTAGGCATTGTGGATTATCTGCACACCGTACGCATCCAGCACGCCTGCACCATGCTCAAGCAAGGCTTTACCAGCGTCAGCGACGTGGCGTTGCGCTGCGGCTATCCCGATGCACAGTATTTCTCCAAGGTCTTCAAGCGCAGAATGAACCTCTCTCCGCGTGAATACATGACATCGGTAAAAAACGAAAGCACGTCACCAAGACTTTCCGAATAATCACGCTTGCTGCTAGCACCCCGGTCGTGCGACTTTGGCACAAGACGTTCAGATAAGCAAATCGGACACATCGCAAGGGCTTTTTATATCTGCTGTGCGGTCTGTTCTACGCGCAGATCGACTATTCCGCGGAGGACACCATCACCGAGGGCTCCGATCTGTTGCAGAAAATATTCGTATATATTGAAAACAACGTAGACAAGTCCTGCACGCTGCACGATCTCGCCAAAGCGTTGAAATATAACGAATCCTACCTCTCCCGCTTTTTCTTTGGCAGCGTAGGCGTGGCATATTCGGATTACGTGCGCAACATCAAGATCAACTACGCCTGCTATCTTTTGCAAAACACCAATACGGATATATACCACGTTTCCACAAAGTGCGGGTACGCCACGCAAAGCAGCTTTAACCGCAGCTTCAAGCAGGTTGTGGGCTGCAAGCCCGGTGAATACAGGGGGCGCATGAAAAATACGGACACCCAAAACAACAAAACGGATACGCCTTAATCGGTGTATCCGTTTTACTTTTATTGATTGACCAAGCTTCTGCCGTCCCATTCGGGATGCGGCTCAATGCCCAGGATTGCTGCCGCCGTGGGCGGAATGTCGATCAGCGAGGTGTTGTCCATAGTCTTGCCGGGCGCAAAGCGCGGGCCATACAAAAACAGCGGAATGGTCATGTCCTCGGGTGCTGCCGAGCCGTGCGTGAAATCATGCCCGCCGTGGTCTGCCGTAATGATAATGGAATATTCCTGCCCGCAATGCTCGATGGTACGCTTGACGTTATCAATGGCAATGGACAGACGGCGCAGATATTCCTTGCTCATCCAGCCGTTGGAGTGACCGCCCTTTTCGTCAAGATCCAGCATGTAGAGCATAACGAAATCGGGATGATAGCGATCGATCGCCTTTAAGCAATGATCGGTCACCACGTCGTCCGAAAGATCATCATAATCAATGTTGACGAAGAAGGAAAAGGTATACGAGCCGGGAACGGCAAGATCGCGCAAATACTCCCAGTTATAGAACATACCCGTCGTACCGCCCGCCTGACGCACCATCTCGAAAATACCGGGCACGCCGTGCTCAGGCTTGACGTAGGTATTGGTCTTGACGCCATGCTTTTCGGGGATCTGCGCATGGGTCATGGAATAGTGACAGGGCAAAGTATCCGAGGGCAGAACAGCTTGCGAGCCGTAATTATACGTGCACAGCTTTTCCAGCTCCTTGACGTAAGGATTGCCGCAGGTCTGCATAGCATCCGAGCGCATACCGTCGATTGAAATGAGTATGACCTTGTTTTCCATATATTACCCCTTTATATTTGCATGAAATGATTAAACCTGATTTGTTTTTCTGTAGCGGATAATGCCGATGACCGAAGAGGAAATTGCCACCAGCTCGTTGATAGTGCCACCGATAGAGGGTATAAAAAGATTATAGATCATAATCAGCGAAGATGTCAGCAAAATGCTCTTACGCAGATTCTGAGGGCCAAAGTATCCCATGGCGAGGGTATTGAGCATTAAGCCTACCACAAAGAATATGGAGTGCCAGCCCTCCCAGGCAAAAATGCTCATCACGCCCATGATCAGTGCAAGCACGATGGGAAGCCACTTGCCCGAAAGGATTTTTTTATCCTTATAACAATAGCAAATATTACGAACGATGCTGAACAGATTGAGCACCAGCGCAACCGTACCGCCAAGCAACGCGTACGCAACGCAGGAAATGCCGGTTGCAATAGACAGCGTGACAAAAATAGCACGGCTGGATTTCATTTGGTAGGTAATAAAGGACACGATCACCGCAATCACGCTGATCACCTGCCCAATAATTTCAATAGGCTCCATAAAATCTCCCGAATAAACAATAATATAATAACAGTAACATCATACCACATTCGCTTTAGTTTGGCAATACAAAAAACGAAAAAAAGTCAATATATCAAAAAAGGCGAAACAAATGTCATGAAATGCTAAAATCTTGCCATTGACTTTTCAATGCACATCTTGTATAATATGATATGAACGGCAGCTGTGCCCGCAAAGCACTGCGCCGAAATTAAAAACTTAATTAAGGAGATTACGAAAATCATGAGACGCTACCTTTCCCTGGCAGTTATCGCTACCATGATCCTTGGCTGCTTCGCATGCTTCAGCTTCACTTCCTCTGCCGCAGCTGAGCCCGAGATCGTAAAAGACGGTCTGGTTGCTTGGTACGA